>JBEKXG010000044.1:0-14802 GCA_049512295.1 Syntrophobacteraceae bacterium | reverse complement strand
GAACACTGCGAGGCGCACTCCTCGACTCCGTTAAAGCCTAAAAGACGCGGATCGAAATACTCGAGCTTTATGCGGGTATAGTCGATCATCGAGCGCACAGGACAAACCTGCACGTCTTTGCCGGAGAGGATGTCGCCTATTTTTTCCGCCGCCTTTCTTCCAGCACCGATTGCGTCCGTTAGAAGCCCAAGTCTTACCGTGTCGCCTATCGCGAAAATCTTCGGGTCGCTGGTCTGATAATACTCGTTTACCTTTATGAATCCCCGCTCTGTCTCGACGCTTTCCGGCAGGAAGTCGAGTTCGGGCACGTCGCCCACCGAGATGATTATCGTTTCTGCGGGGATGACTTCGCCCGTTGTGAGTTCCAGCCCGTCATCAGTCACCGCTTTGCTGAAACAGGGCCACCTGAACTTTGCGCCGGCGGCTTCCGCCTCCTTGCGTTCTTTCCCGAATGAGAGCGGTTCCTGGATATCTATCAGGGTCATTTCTTCGGCCCCCAGCCTGTGCGCTTCCGCCGCCGCGTCGCAGCCGACGTTGCCGGCCCCGATGACCAGCACCCGCTTTCCCACCTTCGCCGTACCCGCCTTGCACATGCGGAGGAACTCCATGGCCGGGACCATCTTTTCCTTGCCGGGGATGGGCAAAAATCTCGGCCTTTGCGCTCCGGAGGCGATCACGATGAAATCGAATCCCTCCCTGAGTTCTTCTATATCGGACCTTTCGAGCCGCTGGCGCAGGTTCACGTGAGGAAGCGCTTCCCTCACGCGGGCGAGTTCGGCTTCCACGACATCGTCGGGGATGCGGGACCTCGGGATCATGGCGGAGATTTTCCCGCCCAGTTCCGGCCTCATATCGTAGACAACCGCCTCATGCCCCTGCCTGCGCAACTGCCAGGCAACAGATATACCCGAAGGACCGCCGCCTATTACCGCGATTCTTTTCCCGGTCGGGGGCGGCAGGTCGGGAAGTTTTGCCCTTAGGCTCGCCTTCCCCAACTGGCTGACGTCCACCGGGATCATTCGCGCCGTCTGCCTAGTACAGCCCTGCATGCACAGGTTCGGGCACAGGTAGCCGCAGACCGAGGCGGGGAATGGCGTGTAAGCCAGCGCCAGGTCAACGGCCTCATCGATTCGCCCCTCGCGGATGAGCCGCCACCGCTCGTGGACGGGCATTCCGGTAGGGCAGCTCACCTCGCACGGCGCGGCAAACTTCCTGTTTTGCCACACCGGGACATAGCGCCTGAGAAAGCCGGTGGTAATGAGCTCAATCTGGCTTCTTTCGAAATCTACGAGGTCTCCGATAAGGCCGCCGCGGCCCAGTTCGGAGTCCCAAACCTCTTTTTGAAAAGCCTGCATCGAGCGCCTGGGTCTCGCGTATTTTTCATGCGGGCCTCGAGCCTCCAGGAGCTGCCATTCGTCCCGATTGGCAAGACGGGTGAAGAGATCGCTTTTTTGGATCGCCGTGAGGTATGTTTTAAGATTCCCGGTGAGCCATTCCCAGTCGGCGTCCTCGATCGGGATCAGCCTGGCATCCGGCTTGCTGTACCCTTGATGGGGTCCGCGAAAATAGATTTTCCCGCCGACCATTCCGACGCACGGACGAAAGCCCAGGACATTTTTCGGATCCTGAGGCTCGTACCCGCAGACTACGGCGATGCCGCCCGCCATGAATTCGGCGAAATAGTCCCCCGCCGAGCCGAGCACCCACAGTTCAGGGGGCGCGAAGCGCGGGTTGCGCTTGGTCATGGTCATGCCGCGCGCGCCGATGTTTCCGGCCACATAGACTTTGCCCTGGGCCATTGCGTTTGCGACGCCGTTTGTGGCATGTCCGTGGACGATGATCTCCGCTCCGCCGTTCAGCCAGCCCACATCGTCTGAAGACGGGCCGAGGACCTCGATCAGCGTATTGGGAAAGCCCATAGATCCCACGCGCTGACCGGGCGCGCCGGATATTCTGATATGAAGCCTGTCGTTTCCGGCCTTCCAGAGCCTGCCCCCGATGCCATGCTGGCCGAAAGCCTCAATCTCGAGGGCGCGGCAGCCGTTCTCTACGGCCTGCTGAATTCTTTCTTCGAGAATGCGCGATTCAATGCGATGGCCATTTTCAAACCCGGAGAGGCGAATCACCTGTTGCTGTTCCATACTCAAACTCCACAAGAGGCCGCTGCCTTTTGAGGCCACAGCCGATCCCGTATTTTTACGCTAGACGACGTATTTTATCTGAAGGCGCTCGGCCGCATCTTTATCAGCTATGGCCAGAGCGTCCGACATGCCGATCGGAAGAGAAGTCGAACGTCCGAGAGGAGCGACGATCTTCCTTAGCTCAGTATCAAAAGAGAGATATATGTCAACGACCCGCTCGGCCACCTTCTCGGGATCGAGCCGCCTGTAGAGGCGCGGGTCCTGGGAGGTGATCCCTTTCGGACACAACCCTATGTTGCAGATGTTGCACCGGTCCGATTCGGAGCCTACACACCCGGCCGCTGCCTGCATCATGTACTTTCCGACCTGGACGCCGCTTGCGCCGAGCATTATGAGCGCGGCGGCGTTTGCCGCGAGTTTTCCGTTCTTGCCGACCCCGCCTCCCGCAAAAAGCGGAACCTCGTTCTGCCTGCCGAGCCTGGCCAGGTTGAGGTAACAGTCCCGGATATTGCTGGCGATCGGATGCCCCATATGGTCCATGGATACCGTATAGGCCGCGCCTGTGCCGCCGTCTTCGCCGTCAATTGCAAGTCCGCCTGCGTAGGCGTTTCGGGTGAGGTTATTCAAAACGGACAGGGCGGTCGAAGTGCCGGAAATTTTCGGATAGACCGGAACCCTGAAACCCCATGCCATGTACATGGACTGGATCATCTTGGCGACGGATTCTTCGATCGAATACTTCGTCTGATGCGTTGGGGGGCTTGGCAGACTCACCCCGGCCGGTACTCCGCGAATCGCCGCGATCAGCTTGTTTACCTTGTACCACATCAGCAAACCGCCATCGCCAGGCTTAGCACCCTGTCCATACTTGATCTCGATCGCACAGGGGTCTTCTTTCATCTCGGGCAGGGCATGGATTATTTCGTCCCAGCCGAAGTACCCGCTCGCAATCTGGAGAATCGTGTATTTTAGAAATCGGGACCGCAACAGCCTGGGCGGGCAACCGCCCTCACCGGTACACATCCGCACGGGCATCCCGAGTTCTTCATTGAGGTATGCCACTCCCATCTGGAGCCCTTCCCACATGTTCGGGGAAAGCGCGCCGAATGACATACTGCCGATGATAAGAGGATAAATCTCCCGCACGGGCGGAATCCAACCGTTCTCACGGTAGAGCTTGAGGTTTTCCTCCGGCGGCAGAACTCGGCCCAGCAGGGTCCGCAGCTCGAATTCATGGCGGCCGGCATCGAGCGCCGGGTCTGTCAGCATCGAGATCCGGATGAACTTTATCCGGTCGAGGGTCCCGAGGTTGAGAGAATCCGGCACGTTTCTCCTGCCGCCGCGGCTTCTTGCCTGTCCACCCCGGTTGATGTGGTAGCGTTGCTTGTCTATTTCGTCAGACTTGAGCGGAATTATGGCGCCGTTCGGACAAACCAGGTTGCACATGGCGCATCCGACACAGGCGTATGCGGGATCGGTTCTTTGCCGAATCCCGTGATAGACCTGGTAGACATTGGACGAAGATGTGGATGGGCCGATCTCGGCCAGTGAAGGAATCTGGACCGTCCTCTTCCTGTGCACGCCAAGCTCTATTGCCTGAACGGGGCAAACGGCGGCGCATCGGCCGCACAGAGTGCATTTTTCTTTGTCCCATTGAACCTGCCAGAGCAGGTCCTTCACGCTCAGTGAAGAAGGGATAAGGGTTCCATTTGAGAGCATACCCGTACCTCCGAGCGGTCAGAAGGAATTATGACCGTATCAAGATGCATCGGCTGAAAATCTTTGCTTTTGTCCCGGTCGGGAATGGCGGCGTCAAGACCGCACATTTCAGATGAGAACGCATACATGCCCTTCCTGCCCCCGGCGACGGCGGGCCGGAGTTTCTTCCGGTCCTGGACGAGGAAGAGGGAATTATCGGGCAGGCGTCCCATGACGCAGTTAGGGCCGTCTATAATGAGCCTGCGGCACGAGCGCTTCAGTTGCGTGAGAAATCCTCCGTCCGGGTGAGAATCCATATCTTCATCCTGAAGCGGAGTGATTACATGCTTGTACGCCTCGATCCCCAGTCCGAGACTGTTAACCGTATAGTGGGCGATATGAGTAAAGACCTCGGAGTCGGACTGATACCCCACGTAGCCGGGGAAGCCGCGCGACATCAGGAATTCACGGATGGGCACGAACGCCGTGTTTTCCCCATTGGTCATCGAAGCTATGCCCTGGATGAAAAATGGATGGCAGGCGTAAAGGTTTATCGCATAGTTGGTATTCTGCCTGCCCTGGGCGAGAATCACCCTGGACCTTAGTTCTTCGTTGTCAAGTTGCAGGTATTCGGCTACCTGGAGCGGGTCGCCGATTTCTTTCACCATGATCACATCCGGCCAGAAGCTGTAGATGATCATGTCCTCCTGCTCCTCGCCCATTTGCCTCAACTGGAGGCGCGTAAGCATAAGGCGACGATCAATTTCATCCTGGTCAAGGCCGTCCCAGGATTGCGGATACTCGTAGGCGCGGATTACATAAGCGTCCCGCCTGGGAGTGCCTGGAGGCGGTGACTTTTTCACAGCCCGCATGGAAACCTTGTGCTTGGTCATGAACCCAATGTTCATCATGTACTGATCGAGGCGCTTCACACCTTCACCGGTGAATATGCCGGATAGAATCGGCAATCCTTTCAGCTCTTCGAACGGCCCGCTGAGATCGCTCATAAAAAGGCCGACCCCGGAGCCGTCGTGACCCTCCCGCATCACATCGAGGGCGCGCATGGCCAGGATGGGTGACAGCGGCTCTTCACTCGTCAACGAGATCAAACGGCACATTACGCTCTTTTCTCCTTAAAAAAATATGCTCCCCCGTTCCGAGCGAGCACAATCGTAGTTGCTTCGGTCAGGGATATGACCTGGGGAAACCCTGGCGGGAAACTGTATTCAACTGGTATCGCCGTGGCCTTCCGGGGCACTGGTCCGCGGAATCAGTTTCACTTCAAGATTTCATATCCTGTTATTTATTCGAATCTATGATATTACCAGAATAATCCGCCTCTTAGCAACCCAATTCGATCCATTCCGGCGAAACCGCCAAATTGCCCTGCATAGATAACATATTCGACACAAAAGCATAGGGGATTTTTGGGTGGGGAAGATTTTATCATTTAAAATCAAACTCAAGAGGTGAGTGCAAAACTTCCCGCACCCCTTTTTCCTGGACGATCCCTTGAGAGAATGTCAGGTAGCTGAACTTCCCGTAATGGGTGATCTTGCGGGCCGCCGTCAGGACCGAGTCGGCGGATGTCCCTGTAACCGGCAGAAAAAGGGCCGTGGTTCCGCCTCCCCGGCTTGTGTCAGTGAAAACCAGAAAAAGGCAGTCAGCCCCGGAGGAACCTTTCACCGAAAATTTTTCGGAAGAAAGCGTCACTTCTTCCGGAGAGGATGAGAAAAAAGATTTGAGCTTTTCCGAACGGGGGAGGCCAAAAAACAGGAAGTCTCTCCGTTCGATCAACTTCATCTCCGCCTCTTTTTCTCTCATGATCGGGGCGTCTGCCCGGCCGAGACCAGCAAGCAAAAGTTCAAAGGCCTTTACGGCCTCCGGAGGACTGCCGTCGGCAAGCACCGCCAGCAGGCTTTGCGATCCCTTGACGCTGTTTACGGTCGCGGGAATTTCCTCGGGACACAGAAGGCGGAAGACGTTTACGTCCGGGTCCACGATCAGTTTTTCGGGCGTTGCGGGCGATTGAATTGAGAAAGATGCGGAGCCGTCTTTGATCCCGATTTTTGTATCGAGCCTTTCAGTGGTGGAAATCTTAAGACCGGCCGTTACATCCAGAGCATACCATGGAGGGTCCTGGAGAACGGAACCCGTTGCATGCCAACCGGAAGCATCCGATTTAAGCTGCACATCCTGAAGCTTCAAAACAGGAGCGCCGCTTCTCGTGACCCACTGATCGAAAAATACTTTGGCCTCTTCGGGGTCCCAGCCTCCAGTCCTGACAAAGACATCCCGGAAATCGTCCCATGAGGTCCTGACAAACAGCCGTTCTTTATATATCTGCCGGAGGCATTGCCAGAAGGCCTCATCTCCCAGTCTTTGCCGGATCATGTGAAAAACGAAGGCGGCCTTCCCGTAGCCGACGGCCCTCGTGGCGGGGCTTACGCGGCTCTCGAAGAGCCTGAGCGGAAAATCGGCCCTCGATGCTGCAAGCGTCGCATAGTCCTGGAGAATCTGCCGCCGGTAGAGGCCGGCGTCTGCGGCAGAGGCAATTTCCTGCGAGAGGTAGTCCGCGACATAGGTGGTCAAACCCTCGCACCAGTTTCCAGAGGCGTAATCCACCAGCACGCCGTTGCCCCACCATGAGTGGGCTATTTCGTGCCTGAGGCTGGTCTGGGGAATAAATGGAAGTTGGAGAACCGAGGCGCCCAGAAGTGTGTAAGAAGGAAACCCGTACCCGGTCGGGAAGAAATTCTCTACAACGGCGAACTTGGGGAAAGGGTACGGCCCGTGCAGTCGTTCATAGAATTCGATGTGGGAGGCTGCGGCATTGAGATAGGTTTCCGAAAGCGGATCGGATTGTGAAGTGAAGTATGTGTAAACAGGGATTCGGCCGTCCTTTTTCGACCGAACGATATACTTCCCCGCCGAGAGCGACAGGCCCTGTCCGATCGGGCCTGTTTTCCAGCTCGATATGCTGTTTGCGTCCCGGTCCTCATGTCCGATCAGTTCGCCGGCCGTTACTGCATAGATGCCGCGCGGAGCAGTAACCTGGAGTTTAAAATCCTGGCTGCATTCCGCGAAGCTCGGATACCAGCCCGAATCGGCCGGCAGAAAAGTACCTCTGTCACTTATCGACCCCGCAACCCCGAATCCGGGATTGTCGAAGCCGGCAGGTTCTGAGACTACCGGATCGTTAAATACCGCATCGAATGGGATTGAAACGCAAAGAGACCCGTTCGCGGTGGAGACTCCGGAAACCGTCAGCCTTCCGGACCGAAAGCGATACTCCGCTGGTTTTCCATTGACCATAACGGATTTGATGCTGCTCCTGTCTGAGAGCAGGAGGCTGATGTCTGCGCTATTCCACTCTGCGATCCGGATATCGTCCTGAACGAGCAGCCTGTGACTTTCAGGCTGCAGTTCGACTTTCAGATCGTGATGGCAAATCTCGGCGCCCGCAATAGCGCTGAAGCCAAGCACAATGAGAATAAGGACCACTGAAATGACGGCCGCCGGAATGACGAACGGCGGCCCGGCGTCATGACCATAGGCCTTAAAGTCAACAGCATTGGGGGGGGCGGCGGGTGGGCGGGCATAAACTCCGCGACAGACCCCGCCCCTGCATTCCTGTGCCGCTTGTAACACGCTACCCCTCGTCGGACCGACTTGCGCCGGCCTCACGGAGCCGCCTCGCGGAGCGTGGAGTTTCACCCGCCGCTCTGACCGGAGTCCTTCGCGGCGACCTGTGAGATCGCCGACCAGTCAAGCCTCTCGCCACCGTGAGCAAGCAGCGTCAAGAACCGGTCGCGCAACAGGCTCGCCAATGGCATTGGCACGCGAAGGGTCTCAGCCGCTGCGAGGGTCAGACGAATATCCTTATGTCCCAATGGTACTGCGAACCCCGCAGGCTCGAACTTTTTTTCGGCAATCAGCCCGCCATAGATCCGATAAACCGGTGCGGAGAAAAGCGTTGAGGTCAGCAGATCGAGATATTGGCGCAAATCGACGCCGGCCTTGCCCACGAGCGCCATGGCCTCGCCCAGCGCCTCGATCACGGAGGCGATCAGAAAATTACCGCTCAGTTTGACAAGGTTCGCGTCTTGAGGTTTATCGCCGAAATAGAAAATCTTCTGCCCCATCGCGTTCAAAAGAGGCATACAGGCATCGACTGCATCCCGATCTCCGGCGGCAACTATGAACAGCTTGGCTGCAGCCGCAGCTTCCGGCCGCCCGAAGACCGGTGCGGCGACGAAACGCAGGCCGGCGCTCGCGTGCGCGGCTGCGAGCCTCTCCGATAACCCTGCGCTGATCGTGCTCATGCAAATGTGGACATATCCCTTGCCCAGATTGCCTATCACGCCTTCACCGCCAAACACGACGCCTTCAACAGCGCCGTCGTCCGCCAGCATCGTAATGACGGCTTCGCCCCGGCAGGCGTCCGCCACACGAGCGGCGGGGTGCGCGCCTTGCTCTACCAGCGCTTGCATTTTGCCCGCCGTTCGATTGTAGACGGTGACCTCATGGCCGGTTTTGAGCAGGTTGGCCGCCATGCCGGATCCCATGTTCCCAAGCCCTATAAAGCCGACTTTCATTCCCCTACCCCTCCTCTTTGTGCTGTGCACGTTTCGGGCTTTTCTTTTTCCTGGCGGGCACTCATCCCAGCCATTCAGGATTTCGCCAGGTACTATCGAAGTTGTGCGACGTCTTGTATAGCTCGTATTTTCCGCCCTGCGCCGCCTGAGCGGTTTTAGCGAGAAGAGCCTCGATTTCGTTTGACTTCATTGGCCGGAAACTCCTTGCCGCGTTCAGCGCCTGATCGAGTATCCGCATGGAGTCACATCCGGTGATCACGACGCTGGTCGGCAGGTTCATCGCGTAATGCAAACATTCTAGCGCAGTGACCGTCTGGCTTTCTAGAATGAAGAAATCGCCCATAGGCTTCATCCCCAGCACTCCGATATCGGCCTTCACGAGCACCGGCAAGACTTTCTTTTCGAAGTTTTCGTAGTGAGCGTCCATAACGTTCAGCGGCATTTGGACCGTATCGAAACGGAATTGACGGCTCGCGGCTGTGTCGAGCATCTTCAAATGGATGTCAGGATTTTTGTGCCCGGTGAACCCTATGTAGCGAACTTTTCCAGCCTTCTTTGCCTCGATTGCCGCCTCTATTGCGCCCCCCTCTGCGAAGATGCGGACCGGATCGCTCAACCGGATGATTTCATGAAACTGCAAAAGATCGATGTGATCGGTCTCAAGCCTGTGAAGCGATTCTTCGATCTGCCGTGCAGCCGTGTTCTTATCGCGTCCGTCGATCTTGGTCATCAGGAATGCACGCTGGCGGTAGCCGTCGCGCAGTGCCTTGCCCATACGGATTTCGCTTTGCCCGCCGTTGTAGTCCCAGCTGTTATCCAGAAAATTGATTCCATTGTCGATCGCGGCGCGAACGATGCGAATACTGTCCGTCTCAGCGAGTTCCGGCTTGCCGAGGTGAAAACCGCCCAACCCTATGACCGAAACTTTTTCGCCTGTGCGGCCGAGTGTGCGGTAAGGGACTTCCCCCGCAGGTTGTGCAGCACCAGGGTGCAAAGGGACGCTAATAAGGGCGCCTGCGGCTATTCCCAGAAATTTCCTGCGCGTGACCGCCAAATTCTCGGCAGATTCGGTTTCGTTATGATTTTCGCCTCCAACTCCTGCCACATTAATGCTGCTTGCATCATTCATCATCTAAACTCTCCTGAACTCTCAGCAACCCCGGAAGCAAACGCCCTTGGCTATCAATGCCGGTATCGATGGACCTGCCGTCCGAAAGAACGATAACGCTGCTTTTTGTTGATGCAGGATGAGCGCAAATTCTGCTAAATATAAGTTAAGTTAGACGCCTTCGGATGACAAGCCCGTTCCGATGCTCCTTGCGGCAGGCTGTCTGATGAGTATTTTAAGGTTTTGGAGTTGTAATTTATCCGAAAGGCGTCAAATGCATCTTTACGGAAACCGGATTGCGGATAAGCCCTGAGTCAACCCGGGGGCAGGGTTAACAACAAACAAGAGGTTAGATGGATGGAGGAGTCTATGAATATGATTGAGAAAGCCCTCGCAGAAGGACGATCAGCCCTTAGCGAGCATGAGTCCAAGGAGCTGCTGTCGAGCTTTGGCATCCCTGTAACCAATGAGGTTATTGCTCGAGACGCTGCCGAGGCGGCTTTATCTGCTGCAAGACTCGGGTTTCCCGTTGTACTGAAGGCATCGGGGGCGAGCCTGTCTCATAAGACCGAGGTGGGAGGGGTGGCGCTTAACCTCGGGACCGAAGAAGAAGTGAGAAAAGAAGGTGAGCGTCTTTTGAAGATTCCAGGGTGTGAAGCCCTGTTGGTTCAGGAAATGGTTAAAGGGGGCCGGGAAATCGTCTGCGGACTGATGAGAGACCCTCAATTCGGCGTGTGCGTCATGTTCGGAATAGGCGGTATATTGACGGAGATTCTCGAAGACATCGTCTTTCGTATTGCGCCTCTGACCCTTGCGGATGCCCGGGAAATGGTCACGGAAATTCGCGGCGCAAAGATAGTCGAACCCTTCAGGGGAGAAGGGGCCGCCGACCTCGATGTTTTATGTCAAACCCTTGTGGCTTTGGGGGACATTGGAATCAAATACGATGACGTGGTCGAAGTCGATATAAACCCATTGAAGATTCGCCCAAACGGAAAACCCGTGGCGGTAGACGCTCTCGTAGTTCTCAGCGCGAAGCCTGCCCGCACGGCGGCATGAACGGGAACGAGTCGGTTTCCATCCGGTGTTTCCGGATGGACACAAGTCAGGCGCAGCTTTTGCCATCACGCATATAAATACTTTGGAGAACGGACAATGAAAAAAGAACTTGGCCCCTTTTTCGAACCGGAAAGCGTAGCAATTATCGGGGCTTCTGCTACTCCGCACAAATCCGGAAATGACGTGATAAAAAATATCCTGGCCAATGACTATGCGGGTAAACTCTTCCTGGTCAATCCAAAGGGAGGGGAAATTCTCGGCCTGCCCGTTCATACTTCTATCAGCAGCTTGCCGGAGGGAATCGACCTGGCCGTCATCATCCTGCCGGCAAAAGATACGCCCGGGGCGCTCCGGGAATGCGCGGAGAAGGGGATCAAACATATAGTGCTGTCTGCCGGCGGTTTTGCCGAGGTGGACGAGTCCGGCGTCAGGATTCAGGATGAACTCGTCGATATTATCCAAAAGACGGGGGTCCGTGTACTGGGACCGAACACATCAGGTCATACGTCAACGCCGTATGGGTTCACTTCCTCTTTTTTCCCCCTCGGCAGGATCAGACCCGGCAAGGTATCCTATGTTGCACAGACAGGCAATTTTGCCACCCATACCATGAAACACATCCTGACGGCCGAGTATTTCGGCGTCAGTCGAGTTATCGGCATGGGGAACAAGATCGATGTCGATGAGAGTGACGCGCTTGAGTATCTGGCCGAAGATCCCCACACGAGCGCGATCATCATGTACCTTGAAAGCATCAAGCGACCGGGACGCTTTCTGGAAGTGGCCAGAGAGGTTACAAGACTCAAGCCGGTTGTAATGTTGAAGGGCGGCGCCACCGAGGCGGGAAGGCATGCCGCCGTCGCGCATACGGCGGCTATGGGCGCTGAGGACCGGCTGATTGACGGCTTGCTTCGTCAGGCGGGTATTGTTCGAGTACGGAATTACTCACACCTGATCCTTGCAGGCAAGGCTCTTTCGATGGCGCCGTTGCCGATGGGACCACGGGTAAGTTTCTTCGCGCCCTCCGGGGCTATGCTGGTTAGCCTGGCGGACCTCTGCGCCCGTTTGGGGCTTGAGGTGCCGGACCTCACACCTAAAACACGGGAGAGGCTTCAGGAAATCAGCCCTCCATTTATCCGGATGAGGAATCCCGTCGATATCTGGCCGGCTGCTTCGGTACACGGGGTCGAGTTCGGTTACGGGGAGGGCATGGAAGCGGTACTGAAGGACCCGAATATTGATGCGGTTGTCCCGGTACTCATGCTCACGGAAGATACCGGCATACCGCCGTTTGGCTTTATAGTGGATTTGGCAAGGAAGTATCCGGAAAAACCGGTCTTTGTCACCTTTAGCGGGGACAAGCATTACGAGGAAGAGTGCAAGAAGTTCCTCGAACCACTCGGGGTCCCTACTTTTCCCTACATCGAACAGCCCTTCGAGGCGCTCTCAATACTGTGGCGATGCGCCCGGGCTATGAAGAGGCCCTGAGATGCTACTTATCCAGTAGCTTGACGGTCCCATCGTCGAGATCGTATTTAGCATTGACTATCCGCACTTTCCCTGAATCGGCAAGATCCCGGATTACAGGGGATTGCTCCAACAGGGATTGACCTGCGAGTCTAATATTGTAGTCAACGGCGAGTTCCACGAGGTCCGCATCAGCGGCGCCCCTGGCGTCTTTCCTTGCCTTTTTGACTGCAGGAATAATCTTTTTGATAATTGCGCCGATGTTTCCGTGCAGGCGTCCTTTCGCATCGACCGCAGCACTGACGGCTCCGCATCGCTTGTGACCGAGGACCATAATAAGCGGGGAGCCAAAGTGCTCGACGGCATATTCGATACTTCCAAGGATAACGGGGTCCGGGATATTGCCGGCCACCCTGACCACAAATATCTCACCCAACCCCTTATCGAAGATGATCTCGGGGGGGACCCTGGAATCCGAGCAGGAAAGGATAATGGCATAGGGTTTTTGTCCGGCCGCGAGTGCCCGCCGCGCAGCGGTCCCGCTGGAATCCCCCACTGTCAGCTTATTTGCGATGAAGTTCCGGTTCCCGTCCAGCAATTTCTTAAGGGCTTCATCAGCGGTTATGCCGGAACCGGTTTCCGCTGCGAACGTTAAAGCCCCTACCAGTAATACTGTGACCAATGTCAGGCAAAATCCAATTTGCTTCTTCATCAAGTTAACCTCCTGATAACCGGCACGAGAGATGTCACCCTTTTGCGAGGATAAGATTACATCGCAATAGCGTCAATCAGGAGATGCCTGATTCGATGTATTCTTTTCCGGCTGAACCATTTTCCACTATTTCCGCTACAGACCTACCAGGCAAATTACAGGTTCGTTTCTCAAAGAATACGGTACTTTCCCAATTCGTTTTTCCAGCGGGGAACATATTTTAAGCTTAACTTATCGTGAACGTTCCAGTTCATTCCAGATTTTTTACTCGCATCCCCCTTTGGAAATGGGAAACAGGAAGTATTCGGACTCAAGCCGCGATTTGCCCGAGTGATTGCAAAACCTGGTATCGGCAGGGCGAAAACGCCTTGACAATTCTAACTTTATGGAATGACGCATGATGACAACGAATCGAATCGGCCATGTTTTTGCGTTCCTGAGCGCAGGAGGTGGAGTATGAAGGGTAAAACGGCGTTCTTCTTTTCGATCCTTCTTTTTTGTATGGCGGCATCATTCATCGGGTACGGCAACGACGAAGCCGCAGCAGCCACATGTACCGGCGGAGCATTACCCGCCGGTAGCGGCGAGAATGTTGTGGTGAGCGGAACTTGTACGGTGGGCGCAGGAATCTATCGATACGGTAACGTCAACATCATAGCGGGCGGCACCCTGAAGTTCATAGAAAGCCCGAACGCCGGGACGCACTTCTGGGCAAAGTCCATCCTGGTGGAATATAACGGGAGCTTGATCGCCGGCACTCCAGCGGCGCCCATAGGCACCCAGAACGGGACCCTGACGATTCACCTTTATGGCGCAGATACTGACAAGGCAGGCATCCAATGCCAGTCCCCCGTTGTCAGCGGCGCACCATGCGGCATTCCTCCAGCCGTCTGGAACCCCAACCCGCCTCCGACCAGCACCACCTGCACGAAGACAGTCTTCCCGAGCGGAGTCAACGATTGTTTCTACCCGTATATGCCGCCGGATAATATAGCGGGTGAAACAGGCCTGTTCGGACGTAAGGTACTGGCGGTATCCTATGGCGGGACACTACAGTTGTTCGGCCGGAAAGGCGCCACCTATACGAACGGCGTTCAAAACTGGGACTCCGGCAAGAGCTGGGTTCGCCTTCGGAACCAAAATTCGAGGCCCGGCGAAAACATCTTTTACCTGGATCGTGCTGTTGATTGGAAACAGGGCGATCGAGTCGTAGTCACGACAACGGACTATCTGCCGGGCCATTCGGAAGAGTTTGAGATCATTACCGTAGACCCGAACCAGCCGAAGATCACGGCCGGAAGGATTGATCCGCTGACGAATCAGCTTCCGCCCGCCTGTGCGGGCGCGAGTCCTCCCGCGGCGTGCAATGCGCAATATGCACACAATGGCGACCTCTATCTCCTGGACAACCTGCCGGACCGTCTGAAAATAAATGCAACGATCACGAACGGCGGGATGGATAATGGGACGGCTGCCGCCGAGACGAGGGCTGCCGTCGCCCTTCTGACGCGCAGCATTCGCATCGTATCCGGCGGGAACACGATTCCTGCGACGCAAGCCGGAATGACATGCCGCTACAACTGCTTCCCCGTGTCGGATGGCTTCTATGGCGGTCATACGCTGGTCCTTGAGGGTTTCAAGGACTACCGGGTGCAGGGGGTTGAGTTCTATCAACTGGGTCAGGGGGGAAGGAAGGCACGCTATCCGGTCCACTTCCACCTGGCGCGCAAGACGCCGGCTGCCACGTTTGTGAAAGATTGCTCCGTCCACGACTCGATGACCCGCTGGTACACCCTTCACGGGACCCAGGGCGTAACGCTGGCGCGCAACGTCGGCTACCTGTCCATCGGACATGGCTATTATCTCGAGGACGGCACCGAGACGGACAACAAGTTTTATTCCAATATCGGGATCTTCGCCCGCGCGGCAATCAGCAACGGCCAGAATCCCCGCAAGGTGCCGGGCATCCTGGCGGGTGGCAGTAAAGTAAGCGCGGACCCGCCCTACAATTCTGATTTT
>JBEKXG010000043.1:0-15395 GCA_049512295.1 Syntrophobacteraceae bacterium | reverse complement strand
GGGCAACCGTTTCCACTTCGCCGTCCATAACCTCGTGAGATAGACTTACTAACTACACTCAAGCAAAAAGAAAACCTTCCGGCCTCCTGCTTCCGCGATCCGCCATCCGTATAGCTGTTTTCATTTAAAGAAAGTCGCGCTATATTTGGAGGATACATAATTCCGAAACACTCCACGCCCTGCGAGGTGCCTCCTCGAGTGTTTCCGAATGGACCATGAATGGAGTTCCGATGGCAGGAGTTTTTGAAGTTTACGTAAAGAGCCACTTTTCGGCGGCTCACAGCCTGAGGGGGTACCCCGGCGACTGCGTAAGGGTACACGGGCACAACTGGATGGTGGAAGTATTCGTCAGGTGCGCCGAACTGGACGACATCGGGATAGGTATAGATTTTCGCGACATCAGGGCGGCCGTAAAAGAAGTCCTGGCGGGGCTCGATCATCGTGATTTAAACGATCTGCCCCTGTTCGCGGAGCAAAATCCGACCTCGGAAAACATTGCCAGGTTTCTTTACAAGGAATTGTCCTGCAAGCTCAACACCGCGAAAATTCGCGTGCCGGGGCTTTTTACTGGGAAGAATAAATGGCCGTCAAGGTAAGCGAAATTTTCCACAGCATCCAGGGAGAGTCCTCGTGGTGCGGACACCCGTGCGCATTTATACGGCTTACGGGGTGCAATTTAAGGTGCGCTTACTGTGATACGAGATATGCGTACGAGCAAGGCCGGTTTATGGAAATTTCCGATATCCTGGAGCAGGTCAGGCGACTGCAGTGCGGCCTGGTGGAAGTGACCGGAGGCGAACCCCTCCTTCAGGAGGAGACCCCGCCGCTTGTCGGCATGTTGCTCGATGAAGGCTATACGGTCCTGCTCGAAACCAACGGGAGCATCGACATTGGAGGAGTGGACCGGAGGTGCATAAGGATCGTGGATATAAAGTGCCCGTCCAGCGGCATGGCCGGGCAAAACGATTTGCGCAACTTGAAGAAGTTAAGAGTGCGGGACGAATTGAAATTTGTCATCGGAAGCCGTGAAGATTATGAATTCGCAAAGGAGCTTCTGTCAACTTTCCCGGCTGTCCGGTGCAAGATCAACCTTTCTGCCGTATTCGGCGTGCTTGCTCCACGGTCTCTCGCCGAATGGATTCTCCATGACCACCTCCCCGTTCGGCTGAACCTCCAGCTTCACAAGATCATCTGGGGACCGGAGGCAACAGGGGTCTGAAGAAAGGGGAAACGCTGTGGGAAAAGAAGTGAATGTTTGGTTCGACCAAGAGGCGGACTACCTGGGAGTCCTTTTTGAAAGAAAAGAGGGCTACTTCAGGGAAACGGAGAATGACGCCGTAATGGAGAAAGTAGACATGGATGGGAACATACTTGGCTTTTCGATATTAAAAGTGAGCGCTTTAGAGAGAGGAAAGCCGCTCTCCGTAACTCATAGAAGCCAAGCGGTCTGAGATAACGGCTACACCCGTTCGAATGGTTTATGGATTATCCACTGAGGAGTTGGAGGAACACGCAGTATTCAGGACCTGGAAAATGAAATTGTGTTTACGTTTACTGGGCTCGATGTGTGTTCCCATGGGTACAAGTCGCACTACCGCGACATCCCCTCCTGTGACAAGCCCCAGGACACCCAATGAACAGATTTGGTTAGGTCTAATCTTATCAGTGCGAAGTTTTATCTCGAAGAACCCCCACCTTCTCTTGCCCGGATGAAAGGCCACTACATCGGGGTTAACGAGCTTGGGGGCTGCCTGAGCGCCATATTCATGAAGAATTCGCACAATATCCTCCCCCAATAGAGACTTGATCTCCGCTGAGCAGTCATAATACTGTGATCTCGGTCCAACAGGTTGGAACAATTGGTATCGCTCTTGCCAGCAGATATGGCCGGTTTCAATAAGCTTCCTAGCGTAAACCGTTTCACCGAAATAATAATTAGGTTGCTTGTAAACGCAGTAAGCAAGCCTTGAATCTTTCGGGAACCTGTCCCTGTTGCCACTCTTGAAGGACCTGTGTTCCTCTGGGTCATAGAACTCCACGATTTCTTCTACATGACCCTGGACTTCCAACAATCTTTCCATTTTGAAGGCCTTTGCAGGAACCGACTGCACCGCTTCTCGCTTCCTGCCACCTGCTTCTTGCTCCTTGCTCCCTGCTACCCTTCCTCAATCCCTCAGTTCCTCAATTTCTCACAGGATATATCTGCTCAAATCCTCATCTTTTATGATTTCACTTAGAACCTTGCGCACATATTCGCGGTCTATGTTGATCGTCTGCCCCTTGAGGTCGGGGGCGTTGAAGGAAACCTCCGAGAGCAGCTTTTCCATGACCGTGTGCAGGCGCCTGGCGCCAATGTTTTCAGTCCGTGAGTTTACCTGGTATGCGATTTCAGCGAGTTCTCCAATTGCCTCCTCATTGAAAATAAGCTCCACCTCCTCGGTCTCGAGCAGGGCCTTGTACTGCACTATCAGAGCGTTTTCAGGCTCCTTCAGGATGCGTACGAAATCATCCCTGGAAAGAGAGGTAAGCTCCACCCGGATGGGGAACCGCCCTTGAAGCTCAGGTATGAGGTCGGAAGGTTTTGCGATGTGAAATGCGCCCGAGGCGATGAAGAGGACGTGATCGGTCTTAACCATCCCGTACTTTGTCGTCACGGTCGAGCCTTCGACTATGGGCAGCAGGTCCCGCTGAACTCCCTCGCGTGATACGTCCGGGCCTCTGCCGCCGCTCTCTCTTCCCGCGATCTTGTCGATTTCATCCAAAAAGATTATCCCGGAATGTTCCACCCGCTCAATTGCCGATTTTATCACGCGATCCATGTCGATGAGGCGCTGGGATTCCTCCCCGATCAGGATTTCGCGCGCTTCGGGGATCTTGACCTTACGGCGCTTGGTGCGTCTGGGAAGCATGCCCCCGAGCATTTCTCTGAGGTTGAAGTCCATTTCCTCCATGCCGGCCCCGGCAAAGATTTCGATCATCGGGAGATTGCGGTCCGGCACGTCCAGTTCTACATAGCGGTCGTCGAGCGCCCCCTTCCGGAGCAGTTTCCTCAGCTTCTCCCTGGTTGAATCGGCCTGTTCGGCCTCCTCCTTTGCCGCGATGAGCGCGTGGTTCTCGTCTGGAAAAGGGTGCTCACGCACCTCCGGGGCCGCTTTCTTGGGAGGCAGCAAAATATCGAGCAGTTTTTCCTCCGCAATCTCTTCAGCCTTGATTTTTACTGCTTCCATCTCTTCGTTGCGCACCATGCTGACCGCCAGTTCGGTCAGGTCTCGGATCATGGATTCCACGTCACGGCCCACATAGCCGACTTCGGTAAACTTGCTGGCTTCGATCTTTAAAAAAGGCGACTGGGCAAGACGGGCGAGGCGGCGCGCTATCTCGGTTTTGCCCACGCCGGTGGGTCCGATCATTATGATATTCTTCGGCGCTATTTCGTCGCGCAAATGTTCGGGCACCTGCTGCCTTCTCCACCTGTTGCGCAGAGCTATGGCAACCATGCGCTTGGCGTCTTTCTGGCCAATTATATACTTATCCAGCTCGCGCACTATTTCGGCCGGTGTAAGGGTTTGCTGCATCAATCAAAGCTCCTCGATCACAAATTCCCTGTTCGTATAAACGCAGATCGAGGCGGCGATACTCATAGCCTCCTCGGCGATCTGGCGCGCCGAAAGGTCCGTATGGCGACCCAAGGCTCGGGCGGCCGCAAGCGCGTAGGCCGCTCCGGAACCAACAGCCGCATACCCGTCGTCCGGCTCTATAACATCCCCGGTCCCGCTCAGGATGAAAGAATCCTTCGCGTCGGCGGCAAGAAGCAGCGCTTCCAGCCTGCGCAGCGCCCGGTCCATTCGCCAATCCTTGGCCAGTTCGACCGCTGCGCGTTTAAGATTGCCGTTAAACTGCTCGAGCTTGGCTTCAAGCCTCTCGAACAGCGTAAACGCATCGGCGGTCGATCCCGCAAAACCGGTAAGTATCTTGTCACGGTAGAGTCTGCGGATCTTTTTGGCCTGATGCTTTACGATGGTGTCTCCCATCGTAACCTGTCCGTCTCCAGCCATTACAACCTGGTCGCCCTTCCGTATGACGATTACGGTTGTGCCGCGTATCATTGAATCCGACATAAGTTGTATCCGCTCTCCTCAATAATGCCATAGCCGGTCATCCGGCCGGCCCCATCAAATTACCATTGTGACAAGACCTTTACTCTCAATATAATCACAGGGTCTCATCCTGTTTCTTCCTGCTCCTCGGATGGGAGGCGTCGTAGACCTTCATCAGCAGGTCCATATTTACGTGTGTATATCTCTGGGTAGTCGACAGGCTCTCGTGGCCGAGCATCTCCTGAATAGCCCTCAGGTCCGCGCCTGCATTCAGGAGGTGGGTTGCAAAAGTGTGCCTGAGCCCATGCGGACTGAGGCGCTGCCATAGCCCGCAGACGATCAACTCTGCTTTGAGTATCCTGTCGACGGAGCGCGCCGTAAGTCTTCCTCCTCTCGAATTGAGAAAAAGTGCCTGCGAGGCTGCCCTTCCCTTCGGAAACTGGAACTCCAGGGCCGAAAGGTAATACTTCAAGGCGTCCAGCGCTTTGGCCCCGATCGGGATTATACGCTCTTTGCGCCCTTTCCCGCTCACGCGAACAGTGGCCTCTGCAAAGGCCACCCCGGAAAGGTTCAGCTTGACAAGTTCGCTGACGCGGACCCCGGTCGAGTAGAGCGATTCCAACAGAGCCCAGTTGCGGGCCTTCCTCCACGAGCTCCCTTGCCGGAGGGCCGCACGCGAAAGGGCGTCCAGCAAGTGGAAGATTGCATCCACCGGGAGGAAGGAGGGCATTGTTTGCTTAATCCTGGGATGCGCAACCAGATCGGCCGGATTCTCACTGAAGATGCCGGCGCTGTTCAGATAACGGTAAAAGGAGCGCAATGCCGACAGCTTGCGGGCCCGGCTTGTTTTTTCAAGCGTCTTATGGACCGATGCAAGGTATCCCCGGACAATGTCCGGGCTAATCTGCGTCAATTCCACAACGGAGGACCCGGCAAGGTTGGAGACATATCCGGCAAACTGGCGCAAATCATTTGCATAAGCCCTGAGCGTCTCCTCGCTAAGGTTTCGCTCGTAGCGCATATACTGGAGGAAAAGCGCCTGGGCGCTGTTCCAGGTGATGCTGTCCATCCCGGATTTCCCGATCTCTGAAAGGCGTTGACCATGTCGAATCCGAAACTGCCTGTGTCTCATCAGGAGTTTACGGATGAAACCAGTTAGCACAGGCGGCAAAAAAATCATAGAGGATTTCAGAGGGGCACGCTGATTGTTTTCTTCAATTGTTCTCTTCAGCGTATTGACTTTGCAGTTCAATTGAAATAGGTAGGTAAATTTTGAACTCGGTTCATACGGCTCTCCCGTTTGCACCTCGGAAGGGATAGTGTTGCGGGTTATTCAAGAGATGTTCCAGTGATTGCGAAATCACACTAATCCCATGGGAGAACCGTCCGTTCCCTGGGTTCAATTTCAGGAGAAAGGATGATACATGAAAGAGGACGTCGCAAATGTTCGTACTTTCGCAATAATTTCTCACGGCGGCGCGGGCAAGACCTCACTGGCTGAAGCCATGCTTTTCGACGCGGGTGCCACGACCCGGTTGGGCAAAGTGGACGAAAACAGCTCGATCCTGGACTTTGAGCCTGAAGAGGTCAAGCGCAAGACTACCATCAGCAGCTCGATTTATTCTTTCACCTGGAAAAAGCACCCCTTCACACTGATCGATACGCCGGGCGACTTCAACTTCATCGCTGAGACAAAGACTTCGATGCAGGGCGGCGACGCCGTGGTGGTGCTGGCCGACGCGGTTGACGGCGTACGCGTTCAGACCGAAAAGGTGTGGGAATTCGCCAGCGAATTCGGCCAGCCAAGACTGATCTTCATCGGCAAGATGGACCGCGAGCGTGCCGATTTCGCCAAAACGGTTCAGGATATTCAAAATAACTTCGGCAAAGCCTGTGTCCCGCTTCAGGTACCGATTGGCGCGGCTGAGAGCTTCAAAGGGGTCGTTGATATCCTGAGCGGCAAGGCATATGTATATGGCCAGGGCGACAGCGGAAAATTCGAAACGAAAGAAATGCCGGCCGAGCTTGCCGAGCTTGCCGAGCGGTACAAGGAAGCCATTGTAGAGCACGTGGCCGAATCAAGCGATGAACTTCTGGAAAAATACCTCGAAACCGGCGAACTTTCCCCTGAAGAGATAAAGGGCGCCCTCCGAGCTTCCGTCATAGGCGGCCAACTGATCCCGATCGCTTGTGGCGCCGGCGCCGGAAATATCGGCATCCAGCCCTTCCTCGACCTGATCGCCGAGTGCATGCCCTCTCCGCTGGATCGCGGCCAGATCAAAGGCCGTTCCGTAAAGGGAGACGCGGAGTTGACAAGAGAGCCCGATTCCCCGGCGCCGTTCAGCTCCCTTGTAATCAAGACCGTCAGCGACCCCTATGCCGGCAGGCTATCCATTCTGCGTATATATTCCGGAACTCTTGCCCCCGATTCAACGGTGCTCAACGCCAACAAAGGCGTAAAGGAGCGTTTTGGCCAGCTTCTCAGGATCAAGGGGAAGAACCAGGAGCCGATACAGTCGGCCGGTCCCGGAGACATCGTTGCCGTCGCCAAACTCAAGGAGACGGTCACACAGGAAACACTCTGCTCGGAGCGCGACCCGATCGTCTTTCCATCTGTCGAGCTTCCTCCCGCCATCTACTCGCTGGCCGTGGAACCCAAGAGCAAGGGGGACGAGGAAAAGATTTTCTCCTCGCTTTCACGCCTCATGGAGGAAGACCTCACCCTCAAGCTCGAAAGAAACGACGAAACCCGCGAGATGATCCTCTCCGGAATGGGCGAAATCCATATAGAAGCCACTGTTGATAAGCTCAGACGCAAGTTCGGCGTTGAAGTGAACCTCAAGCTGCCCAAGGTATCATACAAGGAGACGATCAAAGGCAAAGTACGTGTCCAGGGCAAATACAAGAAGCAGTCCGGCGGACGTGGACAGTACGGCGACTGCTGGATCGAAATGGAACCATTGCCAAGAGGCGAGGGGTTCCAGTTTTATGACAAGATCGTCGGCGGCGTGATCCCGAGGCAGTACATTCCAGCGGTGGAAAAGGGAATCGCCGAAGCCCTTCATGAGGGGACACTAGCCGGATATCCGGTCGTGGACTTCAAGGTTGACCTGGTTGACGGCTCATACCATACGGTGGATTCATCAGAAATGGCCTTCAAGATCGCCGGGTCGATGGCTTTCAAAAAAGCCATGGCGGATGCCAAACCCACCCTGCTCGAACCCATTATGGAAATGGAAATTACTGTCCCCGACGATGCAATGGGCGATATCATCGGCGACCTCAACTCTAGACGCGGCAGAGTGCTTGGGATGGAGACCAAAGGGAACAAGCAGATCGTAAAGGCCCAGACGCCTCTTGCCGAAGTGCTCAAATACGCGCCGGACCTGCGCTCGATGACAGCGGGCCGCGGCATGTTCATGATGAAATTCTCGCACTATGAAGAAGTCCCCGGACCGCTCCAGGAGAAAATAATCGAGCTTTCCAAAAAGGAAAAGGAAGAGAAATAAACCTCGAGGCTTCATGATGTTCGAAAAGGAAGGCAAAGGATTCTCCGGAATGCTGGACCGTGTCGGGTTGATGGACCTGGCTCAAGTCGCCTCCTTTGGATACATGAGCGCCGACCTTGAAATCCATTCGGCAATGGGTAACGGAATGATAAACATCAGGTCCGGACAGATTTACCATTGCGAAACCGGCCCCATCAGCGGGGAGGAAGCTTTGTGCCGGATTTTCTCATGGCCGGGCGGCTCCTTTGAATTCAAACCCGAACAAAAGGAAATCCGGCAAAGCATAGAAAAGACCTGGGAACAACTCCTCGTCGAATCGGTCCTTTACCGGCTCGAAGCCAACATGGAATCAACGGCCGCCGAGACCTGTTTTTCCGGCGAAATTGCCGGCATGGATCTGCTGGACATCGTTCAGCTTGCGTGGCTCTCAAAAGTCGATAGATTGTTGACGGTGACAGCCGAAGAGCGCAAGGGCATCATACTGTTCAATGAAAGAGGAGCGTTTCATGCCGCCTACGGCACAGACAGGGGCGAAAGCGCATTCCGCGAGATGGCGCTGGCGAAAAGGGGAACCTTTGAGTCCTGCCGTCCGGAGGAAGATGAGCCTGTAACCATCAAACGCTCGTTGGAGGACCTTCTGGTCGAGGCGAATCTGCATCGGGATGAGAAACGTGCCGGAGCGCATGGGGGCGGTATTCAGAACTTACTTCAGCGAATCCAGAGGATGAAGGTCACCGAGAAAATACGCCTGGCGCTCATGGGAAACAAGGAAACCAGAATGGCGCTTGCGCGCGACAGCAACAGGATGGTTCAACTTGCGGTTTTAGGCAACCCAAAGCTCAGCGGCTTCGAAGTTACTCTCATCGCTACCTCGAGGTCTACAGACGATGAAGTGTTTCGAAGGATTGCCGCCAGTAGGGAATGGATGCGGCACCACCAGGTGAAGGCAGCGCTGGTGAATAACCCGAAATGTCCGATCCCGATTGCGAGCAAAGTGATAGAAACGCTCGGGCGTCAGGAGTGGAAGCGCATAGCTGCGAACAGATCCGTTCCATCGGTGATCTGCGCCATTGCAAAGCGGCTCATCAGCAAAAAAACTTGACCACCTGATTTGGAAAGAAGGTTATGTTTTCGAGAAAAACCGCAATTGTGACGGTCAGCGACCTCGGCTCGCGGGGAGAGCGTGAGGACGTATCGGGACAGGCCTTGGTTGACAGGCTTGGCGCCGAAGGGTTTGAAGTATGTTTCAGGACTGTCATTCCCGACGAATACGCGGAAATCCGAAAGGTGCTGGTTGCTCTGGCTGATGGTGAAAAACCGGCCCTTATTCTTACGACAGGCGGCACCGGGGTTTCGCCGCGCGACGTTACTCCCGAGGCCACTCTTTCAGTGATCGAAAAGGCGGTCCCCGGAATGGCCGAGGCCATGCGGGCTGCCAGCCTGCAAAAGACCCCCCATGCAATGATCTCCAGGGCGGTCGCAGGTATTCGCGGCAAAACTCTCATCGTCAATCTTCCGGGCAGCCCGAAAGGCGCTGTCGCAAACCTGGAAGCCATCCTTCCGGCTCTGCCTCACGCGCTGGACAAAATCCAGGGAGACCCGTCAGACTGCGCACAGGGCTGATAAAATCAACCGAAGAGCCAGCGCGTTCCATCTTTACGTACCCCAGTTCATAAGTGCGGCATGGAAGCAATATCTTAATTAAACTTGTTTGGCCGACTCTGCCGCAATCGCCTGTTTTTTGCTCAGGTACTCCTTTTCGATGGCGCCGATACGGTCGAGGGCCGCTAATGCATGAGATTCGGCTTCTTCGACGATTTTGAGTTGCTGCCGGATAACGAGCGACTTGAGAAACTCTGTTTCGCCCTGCCGGTGAAGTGAATAAAATTCGGCGCCAAAGCGGGACATTCTCTGATCGAGGTTGCTTTGCGCTTTACAGAGCCTGTGTTTGTGGAACCTGATTTTCACGAACTTCAGGTTCCATGCCCAGGCAATTCTGACCCATCTCAGAATTAAGCGGGATGCTTTGTCGGCGGTGTCACCGGCCTCCATCTTTTCCCTCCTCGCGCAGGTCCCAGCCTGTTGCGGACTCCAGTTTGTCTATCATTCGTTTCCTGTGGCTCCCCGGCCAGTACACTCTTGCGCACTCCGCACACTTGCGAAAATCGTAAACCGTCTCGAAAACGTAGTCGGGAACAACGCCGAATGCAGCCTCCCTCGGTATCTGAATCAACTCCGCATTACAGAGGCTGCATCTTGAAAACGGCCGCAATTCGTCAATTCCTATATTCAGCGTGCAAATCACTTCTTTGAGCTGCTCGAACTGATGATCGTCGCGAATGAAAAGGACACCCTCCATATCGCGGAATTTTTCTCTTCTGGTAACTGGAATGAATCCCTCGGAAAGCAGCGAATCGATCCGGGCCAGGTCGTGAAGATTCATTGAGCGAGCGTCGAACCCAAGCGCCCGGAGCCATTTTGCCAGCTTGCCCAGCATTATGTCCACTGCGAAGCGCTTTCCCGGATATTCCACTGTGCTCATTTTATCTTGTCCAGGTCCACCTTTCGCGCGTCGGGCAGGTTGGGCATGTAAAATGCTGAAGGCTGGAACTGGGAAACAGGCTTTAGTTCTTCGATGAGGATTTCCATGTTCCATTCACTTGAGGAGATTCGAATTTTGTCAGGCACAGCTTCTTTTGCGAGTGCAACAGGCGGATCATACGAAACCCGGCCCTCGAACTCGGCGCTGCGAAAGAATGCCCCTTTCAGAGCGGGTGAGCCGGCGGTGATTTGCCATTCGAAATAATTTCCTTCGTCCTTCGATATCAGGCGCCACACGCCGGCGTCAGACCGGCTTTCGATGTGGTCAAGCCGCCTCGGGGGTACCGAAGCGGTGAGCGCGTAGCGAAAGACCTCTACCGGCAGGGTGACTCCCAGAAACTCGCGCACCAGGGTCTCGGGCCGCTGCGCCGTGAAGATAACCTTTTCCGAAGGAATCAGGAGACTTGGCCCGATCTCATTGGAAACATAGAGCGCGGCAGTCTGGCCGAACGGTGTGAACGTTTCGAACCTGACGAAATCCCGGCCTTTTATGAAAACAATTGCGCGTGAGCTGAACTTTGAGGTTTTGCTGTCAACCCTGAGCCGGAATTTGCACTGGTAATCGCTCCAGAAATCTGACCTTTCTTTCAATTTACCTGTTTCGAAAGGCACGCCGGAAGGCCTTTCCACAGGAGCGGGGGGGCGGGCGCAACCCACTGAGATTATAAGGGGAAGCAGAACACATAAAGACAGACAAGACCTGAGCACGTTGAATAAAAACCCCTTCTGCGATCTCCCTCGGTCCAACTCCGCCGAGTGGAATCCGGGGGCTTGAAGCAGGTGTAAAGGTCCGGGATGAGGTTTCATGGAGTTGAACCAGAATAGAAGCACGGCTATTTTATCGCGTCGAGCTTCGCCTTTATTTTTTCGGGTTCCGAGTGATTATACCGTATAGCGTTCTGATAGGCTTCGGAGGCTTTCGCCTTCTTGCCCAGACCCAGGTAGATGTCTCCGAGGTGCTCCTGAATGACTGGATCCTCAGGCACCCGCTTTATTGCCTCAAGCATTGTATCCAGGGCCTTCTTGCGCTGCCCCATCTTGAAATAGACCCAGCCGAGGCTGTCCATGAAATATCCATCATCGGGCAAAATATCGAGAGCCTGAATTATCATTTCCTTAGCTCTGGCCAGGTTTGTTCCCATCTCCGCGTAGCTGTAGCCGATATAGTTGAGAGCGTTGGCATTTTTCGGGTCCAGGGCCAGAACTTTGCTCATCACCTCGACGGCTTCATCCTTCCTGCCCATTTTGTCCAATACGATCCCTTTGCGGAAAAGCAGGTCAGTATCATTGGGCAGCCTTTGCAGGCCTCGGTCGAGGTCTTTCAACGACTCTTCGTAATGGTCGGCCTCTTCGTGTATGATCGCGAGGTACAGATAGAGGTCGCTCTCATCAGGGCTCTTGGCGATTGCTTCGTTCAGTATCTGCAGGCCGCTCGCAAAATCTTTGAGCTTTGCAAAAACCAGGGCCAGACGCGACTGGGCTGCATTCCAAAGGGGACTGGCCTGGGAGATGAGGCGGAAGTTCCGTATTGCCTGTTCGTAATCCAACTTTTCTTCGTATGTGGTAGCCAGATAATAGAGGGCCTGATCGTAGCGGGGGTCTTCGTTGAGCAGGTATTTGAACTCGTTTATGGCGTCTTCGAAGTTTTTCTGCTGCAGGTGGATTATGCCGATTTTGAGCCGGCTCTCAAGGTCCTGACGGTTGATCCTGAGCAACTGGTTGAACTGCCGAATTGCGTCGTTGGCCCTGTTCTCCCGCATATAAAGATTGCCAAGCCTGGTGCGGGCCTGCACGTTTGCCGGATTGGCTGAAAGAATTCTTGCATAGGTTTTTTCGGCCTCCCGTGGACGGTCGGTTACTTCGAAAATGTAGGCCAGGTCAAGCAGGCCGTTCTCAAAACCCGGTTCCACGGCAAGAAGGTCCCTGTAGATTTGCTCGGCCTGCCCGTAGTATTTCATGTCCAGAAAAATCCGCGCCTTGTAATAGAGCGACATGGGATTGTCGGGGACCACAGCGTTTAGCTGATCGAAAACCTCGACGGCTTCATTGAAACGTTTTTCCTGGGCGTACAGGGCGCCCAACAACAGATAGGCGTCCTCCTCGGAGGGGTTAATCTCGATGACTCGCCTGTATGCGTCAACGGCCGGCCCAGTTTGCCCTTTGCTCGCGTAAAGCTGACCCAGCAGCAAGTACGAGGGCGCATAATCAGGGGCCGACTGGATGGACTGCTCGGCAAGTTTTAGCGCAAAATCGATTTTTCCCTCTCTCAGGTAGATCACGGCCAGTTCAGTCAGCAGGATCGGTGAGCGCGGGTCGATCTTCAAGGCTTTCTCGTAAGCTTCTATTGCTTTGTCGAACTGCTTTTCGCTAACATATCTCTGTGCGCTCAGGTAATTATAATAAACTTCGGCCTGCAGACCTCCCGCACCCTGCGAGGGAGGGCCGACCACACCTCGCCCGGTTAGCTGTTGAGTACAGCCGGAAAGGAGAAACAAGATGCAGAATAGGAAACGTGTATAAATCATTAAGATATGAATCCTCGTATTGAAGCTGGCGGAAAAAAGCAGTAAGAACACTCGGTACAACTTTTAAAAACTAACATGATTATGGTTTTTCAGTCAATGAATTCCCCTCCTTAACCGGGGAAAGCGTGCAATGAGTTGAACACAGCGCCCAGGAATTTTCAAGTATGACAGAAAGTGAATATCCCAAACTCCGCAATGGACTCGAAGCGCACCCCGTCAAACATGGCGGGCAACAAATGTTCGTTCTTCGGGACCGGATAGGCTATGCGCCGGAAAGTCTGGTCTTTTCCCCTGCCGTCGTCTCGATTCTAGCCAATATGAGCGGCGGCAAATCTCTCAGAGACCTGCAGGCTGATTTCATGAGGCAAACGGGCCAGTTGCTCTATATTGAAGAATTGCAAAATCTGGTAAAAACTCTCGATGAACACCTTTTCCTGGATAATGACCGGTTCCGAAGCTTTGCGGCCAAAGAGGCCTCCGCATTTCTTGACAGCCCGGTGCGAAAGATGCGCCACGCCGGGCGAAGCTACCCGGAGGACCCGGAAGACCTGCGAAAAAGACTCGATTCCTTTTTCATGCCCGAAAACGGAGGACCGGGCTTTCCCGATCCCGCAGGCGCACGCGCAGAGAAAATGGTTGCCCTTGTAGCGCCGCACATCGATCTTAACGCGGGGGGCGCCTGTTTTGCCCACGCCTACAAGTCGGCTGCCGAAGCGCAAACCCCTGAAACCTGGATAGTGCTGGGCACGGGACACGATTTTATCGAAAATTGCTTCGCCCTGACCGTTAAAGATTTCCAAACACCGCTCGGTCAGCTACGCTGTGACACCGCGATCTGCGATGAGCTGCTGCGCCGCGTCCAATTTGACATCCGCGCAAGTGAATATAATCACCGGACAGAGCATACGATAGAATTTCAGGCCGTTTTTCTTTCCCACATGCAACCGCTGGCGCGCATAGTCCCCATTTTGTGCTCCTTTGGACATGAAGAATGGAACTCGTGCAACCACCTCGTCGATGATTTCGCGCGGAATCTGGCGGAGCTTGTTTTCGGGGGGAACCATTCGGTGGGCATCATTGCAAGTGTGGATATGGCTCACGTTGGCCCGCGTTATGGGGATAGATACAAACCAAACAAGGCAACGATCCAGGAACACCTCTCATCGGACGAATCGCTCTTGAAACTGCTCGAGAAATGCAACGCGAACGATTTCATCCAAAAAATCAACCGGGACGCAAACAGCAGAAAAATTTGCGGGGTCGCGCCCCTTTATACGATGGCGAAGGCTCTGGAGGGGCGTGCCCGTGGAACTACCCTGCGCCAATCTCATGCGATTGTGGATGAAGACGGGTCGTTTGTGACCTTCGCCAGCATGGCTTTTTACCATGACGAAGGCGCCAGGTAGACCGGACGCCGCGAAGAGATAGAATGCAAAAGACGAACTGCGGTCTTACCGTTGCGGTTGAAACACTTGGCTGCAAGGTAAACCAGTATGAAACCTCCTACTTTCTGCAGGTCCTGAAACAGGCGGGCTACAGGCTCGTCCCTTTTCGTGAACGCGCGGACATCTATATCGTCCACAGTTGCGCTGTAACGGCCAAGGCTGGATTCCAAACACGACAGCTCCTCAGAAGGGCCAGGCGCGCCAATCCAAGCGCCCTGATCGTGGCAGCGGGATGCTGCGCTCAACTGGAAGCAGACCGGATAGCGGGCGAGAGGCTGGCGACTCACATCCTTGGAAATCCCGGAAAATTCAACCTGTTAGAGTGCCTGAACCGGCCCGGCAGCTTTGAACAACCCTGCCTTGCGCTCGATTGCGCGCCTCGTTCCTGTTCCGAATTTGAAATTCTCCCGATTTCGCGTATGCATACGGGCCGAAGCAGGGCAATGCTTAAAATCCAGGACGGGTGCGATTCCTTCTGCTCTTACTGCGTGGTGCCGCACGTGCGTGGGAGGAGCCGCAGCCTTCCACTCAGCCTCGTCCTGGCTCAGATGGAGGAATTGGCCGGCGCGGGATACCTGGAAATCGTGCTTACGGGCATCCATCTTGGACAGTGGGGCAAAGACTTCGAGCAGCAACTCAGCTTGTCGCATTTACTGGAAAAGATGAGATCGAGCCGCCATCCGGCGCGCCTTCGCCTGAGTTCCCTGGAACCTCAGGAATTCGATTCCGGACTGGTCAGCCTGATTTCGTCGACTCCCTGGATTTGCCGCCACTTCCATATTCCCCTTCAAAGCGGAGACCCCGAAATCCTGGACCGAATGCGCCGCCCGTATAATCCGCAATACTACGCTGAACTGATCGCCCGAATCCATGACGCTCTTCCCGATGCCGCAATCGGGGCCGATGTGCTGGCAGGATTTCCGGCAGAGAGCGAAAAACAGTTTGAAAACACTCTCAAGTTTATTGAGGGCCTGCCCGTGAGCTACCTTCATGTATTTCCGTTTTCGCCGCGTCCCGGCACCCCTGCCGCCACGTTTTCCGGCCAGATACAGAGCAGGGAGATCAAGCGCCGCGCAGGCATTCTGCAGGCCCTCGGCAGGCAAAAAAAACGGGCTTTCCGGGAAAAATTCATCGGCGGGCGCCTGGAGGCGCTGATCGAGACCGAGGTTCAACCCGGCTTGTGGGAAGGGCTTTCGAGCAACTATATAAAAGTGTTCT
>JBEKXG010000042.1:0-14874 GCA_049512295.1 Syntrophobacteraceae bacterium | reverse complement strand
GCTAGATACTTAGCTCTTTTAGCCGCCGTTCGGTCAGAAGATAGTCAAAAATAATCCTGGTTACGAAGATCGCCGTAAACATGTTCGCGGCCAAACCGACGCTGAGGGTGACCGCAAAGCCTTTCACAGGGCCGGTCCCGAACTGGTAGAGGACCAGCGCCGCGATCAGGCTGGTGACGTTGGCGTCCATGATCGTTATGGTTGCGCGCTGGTACCCGGTATCGACCGCCGCGCGCGGCGTTTTGCCCAGCCGCAGTTCCTCGCGTATTCGTTCGTATATGAGAACGTTTGCGTCAACGGCGATCCCGATGGTCAATGCGATACCGGCGATGCCCGGCAGCGTGAGAGTTGCCCCGACAATGGCCATTGCGGCCAGGATGAGTATGATATTCATGGCCAGGGCCAGGTCTGCGATCACTCCCGAAAACCTGTAGTAAACCAGCATGAACAGGATGATGCCCAGCCCGCCGATAGCCGCGGCCAGGATTCCCTTCCTGATTGAGTCCTGACCCAGCGCAGGCCCTACCGTGCGCTGCTCGAGAATCTTGACGGGCGCAGGCAGCCTGCCGGTACGCAGGGCGATCGCCAGCACCTTGGCTTCTTCGTCAGTGTAGGAACCTTCGATGACAGCAGTCCCGTTCGGGATTCGCTCCTTGATTACCGGGTCCGAATAAACGACACCGTCGAGAACTATTGCAAGCTTGCGCCCGACATTTTCCGATGTGACGCGATCGAATATCCTGGCGCCCTGCGGATCGAAATTGAGCGAGATATGCGCCTCGCCGAACGAGCGTCCGCCAATTTCAACCCTGGCATCCGTAATATACTGACCGGTAAGCACAGTTTTTTCTTCCAGGGGGATCTTGGTTTCCCGCGTGTTTCGGTCCGACGGCCTCAATGGATAGATCTTTACGCCCGGTGGGAGTTTATTGTCCTGGAGTTCCTGATCCGTAACGTTTTGCGCCACCAGCTTGAATTCGAGGACCGCCGTCTTCCCTATGAGGTTTATAGCCTCCTGGGGGTTCTTTATCCCCGGGAGCTGAATCAGTATCCGGTCGCCGGCCTCAGGCCGAATATCAGGCTCCCTCACTCCGAACTGGTCGATCCTGTTCCGGATGGTCTCAAGGCCCTGGGCTACCGCCATGGTCCGAAGATCGTTGATTTCCTTCTGGTCCAGGGTGAGAAGGACCCTCGTCCCATCGGGCGTGGTCTCGGTGGTGGCGGGTTTTAGCCTTGGAAAATCACTTTTTACCGCGTCGTTGAATTCATTTAGCTGCTCGCTCGAGGGCAGGACCACTTCGATGTCCCACTTGCCCGTTCTGGCGACCCTGGTAAATCCGATTTTCTTCGTGCGCAGAGTATCCTTGATCTCCTCGGAAAATCTTTCGGCCGCATTTTCGACCGCTTTGTCCGCTTCAACCTCGAGCACCAGGTGGATACCACCCTGGAGATCCAGGCCCAGATGGATCTTATCCGGCAAGATATTCGACAACCCCGGCAACTGGGTAGAACTGAAAGTCGGCACGAGGCAGAAAATACCGATAATGAGAACCACCAGAACTACAAGCGCACGAATTCCTAAGCTTTTCAATTACGCCTCCAACTAACTGGGACCGTGTTCATAAGAAACCATATCCGGAATCCCCGGCCAGGAAAAGTCCTGGTCCGGAGGACCTTCGGTCCGAATATTTCCAGATCAGGATTCTTTGACCGATTCTTTTTCAGGGGCCGCTTCGCCCCTGGAGACCAGCCCGCCGACCGCGCTCCGGTTGACTTTCACGCGCACTCTGTCGGAAATTTCCATGGATATCACGTTTTCGTCGAGACCGGTTATTTTTCCACGGAGTCCGCCGGCCGTGAAAATTGTATCGCCCTTCTGAAGGTTTGCCAGCATCTGTTTGTGCTCTTTCTGCCGTTTCTGCTGAGGGCGAATCAGCAGAAAATAAAAGATCGCAAGCATTGCGATCATGAGAAACATAGGATTGCCAAGGTTAAACATTCCGGCCAGCCCGCCTGCGCCCCCGGTGTCCTGTGCGAACGCTTCGGCGGCATATGCCAATCCAGCAAACATCATCGGTTTCCTCCAGAATTTTAATATTTTGAAGCTGCTGCTTCCATTACATGAAGTCAATCCCGCGCTCTCGGCCTTAAACTAAAGACGAAGATTTAACGATATTCCCGGTAAAAAGTCAATCCGTAACGAGGAAAAATGTACCCCGGCTCAACAGCTCTTTAAAGCCGGTTTCACTTTCCTTGAGGGCTAGAGAGAGATCGAGTGTGAAAAAACAACATCCGCATAGCTTTTTGTCTGAACCTGTCATATTTTCAGTACCCAAATACATACATATTCAGAATCGGAGGGAAGCTATGCGCCGTATGGCACTTGTGCCCCCGGCACTTTTCTTTGTTCTGCGCTTTTTCCTTTTTCCCGCTCTGGCCGGGCCTCCGTTTCTTACAGACGATCCCGAACCCGTAGAATACAGGAACTGGGAAATATATCTTGCATCCCAGTCCCAGGAACAGCATGGCGGAGTGAGCTTGACGGCCCCGCACTTAGAAGTCAACTACGGGATAGCCCCCAACTTTCAGCTTCATGTCATCGCTCCCATGGATTACGTCAAACCAGCCGGCCTGCCCTCTCACTATGGGTATGGCGATACGGAACTGGGGGTCAAATGGCGCTTTTTTGAAATCGAAGATGCCAAGTTCATGGTCGGCACCTTTCCTTTAGTCGAAATTCCGACCGGTGACGAATCAAAAGGTCTGGGCAATGGTAATGCCCAGGTGTTTTTACCCCTCTGGCTCCAGAAAGCCCTGGGGCCATGGCAGACGTACGGCGGAGGCGGCTACTGGATAAATCCCGGCGATGGGCACGAGGATTTTTGGTTTTTTGGATGGGAGGTTCAACGCGAAATAAATAAGAACTTAACCCTCGGGGCGGAGCTTTTCTACGAAACTCCACGCCAGACTGACGATGAGCGCCATTTCGGGTTTAATATCGGCTCCATTATCAATATAACTGAAAATCACCACATTCTCCTGTCTGCCGGCACAGACATAATCGGCCCTACCGACTTTTACTCCTACATTGCCTATCAGTTCACATTTGGGCCGGAAAAGGAGAAGGGTCCGGCTGAGGCGCATTCGGCGGAAGCCGGGTTATGGAGGCCGGTAACAAGAGACAGGTAACCAGCCGACATTGCGAGGGAGAAAAGGACAATGCGCACCAACTATGCTGTATGGACAGGCTTATTGATTATTGCCGCCCTGGTCACACTGGCCGCGAAATATTATGCCTGCTTCCCCGGAGACGTGGCGGTAGAAAAGTGGGTACAATCATTGGTTCCCCCAAACCCCAATTGGGCCGGAGAAGTCTCGCGGACAGCCGAGTTCCCCTGGATCTTTCTTATACTGGCCCTAATCTTTGCCCTTTCATGGGTCCTGGCTGGATGGCGCGCCGCGTTGCTCGCGATTTTGAGCCTTGCGGGGATGTTAGCCCTGGGAAACTGGCTCGGCCCGGTCATTGGCAGGCCACGGCCTTCCCCGGAACTGGTGCGCGTGTTTCGGCCGCTTTCGGGCTATAGCTTCCCTTCCCTGTTTGCCTTGAGATACGCCGCCACTTTCGGTTTCCTGGCGGTTCTGGCCGCCAGAAAGGGTTCCGGTGCGTTCCGCACCGTCCTGTTGATAGTATGCGGCGCGCTTCTCATTCTTGGCTTCGTAGCCCGAGTGGCTTTGGGGGCTCACTGGCCAAGCGATGTGATCATCTCTTTCTACATCTCGTTCCTGTGGGCTTCTCTTTTGGTGCGCTTCGTTTGAGGCAAAGAAAGTGAACGAATAAAATGCACGACGGGCATCAAGACCGGACCCTTCGTGCCGGAACAGTAAGCTTGAGCAGGTTGGCCCTTTTCTTCCTGCGTCTTGGAACCACGGCATTTGGCGGACCTGCGGCTCACATTGCCATGATGGAAGACGAGGTGGTCCGGCGTCGCCGGTGGGTTCTCCGGGAAAAATTCCTCGACCTGCTGGGCGCCGCCAACCTGATCCCGGGGCCCAGTTCAACAGAGACGGCCATCTTCATAGGCTACTTATGTGAAGGCTGGATGGGGCTGTTGTTGTCCGGCGTCTGCTTTATCGTTCCGGCAATGGTTATGGTCCTGGCATTTGCATGGGCCTATGTCCAGTATGGGAACCTTCCCCAGATTACCTGGCTGCTTTACGGGATAAAGCCGGTGGTAATCGCCATCGTCCTGCAAGCCCTTTTAGGTTTAGGGCGTACGGCGGTGAGAAATAAGTTCCCGGGAGCGCTGGCCATCCTTGCCGTTATATTGAATTTTCTGGGAGTCAATGCGCTTGTGTTGCTCTTTGGAACCGGGTTGATCGCCGGATTGCGGCAGGGATTTATCCAGGATTGGCCAAAGAGCCGGACGCCGATGCTGGTTATGCTTCTTTTTTCCGGCTGCTTTATGGCCGCCGCTTATTTCGCTTCGGGGTCATATTCTACGGGCGCGGTAGAGTTCGGCTTGCTGCCGCTCTTCCTGTTCTTCATAAAGATCGGCTCCGTTGTCTTCGGAAGCGGCTACGTGCTGCTGGCCTTCTTGCATGCCGATCTTGTCGATCATTGGCATTGGCTCACGACGACGCAGCTTCTGGACGCCATTGCCATAGGGCAGGTGACCCCCGGCCCTGTCTTTACCACAGCAACCTTCATCGGTTATTTGCTTGCCGGGGTGCCGGGTGCGCTGATCGCCACAGCCGGGATTTTTCTCCCATCATTTATTTTTGTGGCAATCGGCAGCTTCATCATTCCCCTTTTCCGCAAATCCATCATAGCTGGAGCATTCCTGGACGGAGTCATTGTGGCCTCGTTGGCCCTTATGGCCGTGGTCACCTGGAGTCTGGCACGCAGTGCGGTCATTGATCTTCCCACTGCTTTATTGGCCATAGGAGGCGCTGTTGTGCTCATTCGTTTCCACTTGAATTCGTTATGGCTTGTTCTTGGAGGAGCGCTTATCGGGCTTTTGGTCCATATGACGAGCATTTGAAACTATCTTTAAACCTTTCACCGAATCCGGACGAATATATGAACAGGCCCGGCAACCGCTTGATAAAAGAGATGAAAAAGGCGTTGCGGCTGAATGAACGCTTTGGCTTCGCCTGCCTGAACGACCCGGAATTGGGCAGGCTGCTCCGGGACCTCCGGGAGCTGATTCGCAAGACCGGCTCGGCTATGCTCCAGTCAGGTGCCGTATCGGCATGCACCAGGTGCGCGGCTGGCGGCAAAGGGAGTTGCTGTTTCAGGGAAATGGGTGAAAGTTACGGATTTATGGGGCTTTTTGTGAACCTGCTGCTTGGATCGGCCCTCCCCGAAAAGACGGATTTCCCGGGAAGCTGCCATTTTGTGGGAGACAGCGGGTGCAGGCTGCGTGCTCGGCATTCTTTCTGCCTGAACTACTTTTGCCCGGACCTGAAGGAGTCTCTGGGAGAGGAAACGATCCGTAAAATTCAGCGGCAGGCCGGAGAACAGTTGCTCACGGGCTGGGAACTGGAACGCGCTCTGGCGAGGTATATGGCTGATGCAGATAAACAGGAGCACATTGGATGCCCCTCTTGCAGCGAGTAAGGGCGAATCCGACGATGAAGGCTTCTATTTCCCTATATCGCCGTTCATGATTTTTCCCGAGGCCTACGGCGAATTTGCGGTCTATGTGAGGAAAGGGAAAAACCTCATTCTCTTTACCCGCCAGGGGGAACAGTTTACCGGAGAACACAAGACCGTCCTGCACGAAAACGGCATCCAGGAAGTCTATATCCAGTCATCTCAAAAACCGGACTACGACCGGTATCTAGAAGGACACCTGGGCACGATCCTGACCGATGAGTCCATTCCTTTGGCCGTCCGTTCAAGTGTACTCTATCACCAGGCCACTTCCATCCTCAGTGAAATCTTCGAAACAAATCGGCACGGCCTGAGTTCCGGCTCACTGGACAAGCTGAAAAACGTTGTGAGATCGAGCTTTCAGTTCCTCTCCACCGGCGCTGCGCTCCGGTCCATGGCGCCCGTCATATCTCACGGTTATGGCGTCCATACACACTCGGTAAACGTCTTCATCTATTCCGCAGCCATCCTGGGTTCCTGGAAAATGCCGATGGAAGAAAGTCTCAAGACGGCGCTGGGGGCACTCATCCACGATATCGGGAAGGCAACCATACCCAGAGTCATCCTGAATAAACACGGCAAGCTCAATACCGAGGAGCGGGAGCTGATGAAAAAGCATCCCGTCAGGGGCGCCGGGATGTGTTCCATGCTGCATATAGGCCAAACCGTCATACATTGCCTGCTCTTCCATCATGAAAAGCTGGACGGAAGCGGATATCCCGCCGGGCTGCCGGAATCGGGCATCCCGCTGCACGCCCGCATAGTGGGCGTGGTTGACGCTTTCGACACGTTCACCTCAGAGAGATACTTCTATGCGGATCCGCTGTCTGCCCGTCAGGCGCTGACATTTTTGGGGGAAGAGATGGCGGGCTGGTACGATCCGGGAGTAATCACCCATTTCGGCGACAAGCTCCGTGAAGCGGGAATAGACTAGGTGGTGTTAACCCTTTTACCTAACGCGGGGAATCCAGGCCGGTGTGCCGGAGCTTCACCGCGCAAAGCTCGACGTAGGCCGCATCGACAAGGTCCTGAGCGCAGGTGGCGCGTTCGTTCAGGGCGCCGACCCCAATAGCTGTGGTGATCAGGATGGCAGTATTGCCGTACCGGTAAGGGGATTTTCTCATGGTGGAGGAGACATAGGGCATGACCTCCCGAGCTTCACCCTCCGGCACGCCCGGAAGCACAATCAGAAATTCGTCGCTGCCGTACCTGCCTATGAAGCAATGCTCCCTGGGCAAGATATCTTCCAGCAGCCTCGCCGCATGCCTGAGGACCTCCATTCCGCCTTCGAACTCATCCCAGTCATGGACGAAGTTGAGGTCCACCACCAAAACCGAGAGCGGGCTCCCGGACCGGCGCGCCTTTCTGAATTCTTTCTCCAGGACAGTATGTATCTGAAAGAAATTGAAGAGCCCTGTAAGTTGGTCCTTTACCGCGAAGTCACGGACCTTTTCATAAGTAAGACAATTGTCCATGGACAGGGCTATGTTTATGCCGAGCTGCTCCAGAAGGTCGGTCCCGTCCTCCGGATGATATCTTCCCGGGTCGGGGCTGCCAAGCAGCAACGCCCCGAAGAGGACTTCACCGATCTTTAGCGGGATCAACGCCCCTGAACCCAGGGTTTGGCCGCTCTCAAAGAGCATCGTGGGATAGCCGTTTCTCCCGGTCGAAAAGAGCGCCGGTTTGAGCGTGGATCCAAACAGGGCGAGCGCAGATTCGCCATCCAGCGGCGAAATCCAGGTTTCGGCCTCTATTTGGCGACTCGTCCTCGGTTCCCCCTGGAAGAACCTCTCCAGCGCCTCGGGATGCGAAAGGTATAGAACCAGAAGCCCCGTCCGGAACCGGTCTTTTATCTCCCGGAGCAGTTCCTCGATAAGCCGGTCCAACTCACGAGTCCTGAAAAGGATTCGTTCGACCGCAGCAAAATGCCTCCAGATTTTTTCGTTTTCCGAGGCATTGGCCAGCACTTCGACGAGTTCTTTTCGAAGAGCTTCGTTTTCCCGCCGCAGTTTCTGGACGTCGCGGTTCTCATCGGCAACGCTTTTGCTTGAGGCGGGGACCTGAAGGCCGGTGTCTTTCGGGCCATTTTTCCGACTGCGTTTTGGCATGGAGTTCAGCGCCCTGGCAAAATGTTCAAAGCTTCGAAAAGTTACGTTCCCCACGCTCCGCGAGGCGTGGCGTCAACTGCTCCGCGTGCTCCGCGCGCTGTGCGGCCGGCCGGTTGCCGCCTCAGGAACGGCCGTCAGAGATTTTGGGTGGTTTACGGCCGAGCACGACGAGCGTGAGCGCTTCGTCAACCGCCCCAAGCGGCGTCCGGGCAGTTATCACCCCGGGAATATGATACTGCGGCTGAAGCGCCACTACCCCTTTTCCGATCTTCAGCGCAAGCGCTATTTCCGATAGGGTGCCATACCCGCCACCAATCGCTATCAGCACATCCGCCGTGTGGACGATGATCGAGTTGCGAGCATGCCCCATGTTCGTAGCGATTGGAAAATCGATGAATTCATTTGCATCCGCTGTTTTCGGCCCCGGCAGAATTCCGAGTGTAACTCCGCCGATTTCCTTTGCGCCGCGGGCCGCCTCGGTCATAACGCCTCCGAGACCTCCGCAAACCAGAACGGCCCCCTTGCGGGCAACTTCGCGCCCGACCTCCTCGGCCAGCTTCGCCAAATCCGGCCGGCTGGTCCCGGCTCCGATCACTCCTATGATTGGACTGCCGATCTCTATTCTTTCCATCCCCATTTCCCCACCAGGTCCACGAACCGAACCCCGCCCAGATTTGTTTTCTTAATACCCTCAGCCACTCGCCTGACCAGGATCAGGTCTTGACCGAACCGGTCGCCGACCGGAACTACCAGTCTGCCGCCCATCGCCATCTGATCTATGAGCGGCTGTGGAATTTTCGGAGTGCCGGCCGTTACGACAATACCGTCGAAGGGAGCGTCGTCCGGCCAGCCAAGGGAACCGTCTCCGACCCGGACAATAACATTCTGATATCCCAGCTTCCGAAGTATCGAATTTGCGCGATATGCCAGCTCCGGATAGCGCTCGATGGAGAAAACCCGGTCCGCCAGTTCGGCAAGTATCGCTGACTGGTAGCCGGAACCCGTTCCTATCTCCAGGACTTTTTCAGCGCCTTTGAGTTCAAGGCTCTCGGTCATAAGGGCCACTATATAGGGCTGGGAAATAGTCTGCTTTTCAGCAATCGGCAGCGGGTGGTCGCTGTAGGCCTGGTCCCGGAGCGCCTCATCTACAAACAGATGCCTCGGCACCTTTCGCATCGCGTCGAGAACCCGCTCATCGTGAACGCCGCGGGCCGCGATCTGGGTTTCCACCATGCGTTCCCGAGCCTTCTTGAAGTTCACCATGCCGACATTTCCAGTCCTGTTACCGTCCCGGATGGGTCCTTGGACCTTTCGCGTTTTCCAACATTAAAAACTATAAAGCAAGGAGATTTTAAACGCACATAGATTCGCACTCAGAGCAAGTTGGCCCAGGAACAGTATTCGAGCCAAAGCCGGCCGGAGATCCCATCCGGCTTGCCGAGCGAAATACGGCGAAGCATTCGCCTGAACCATGTCCCAAAAGCAACCCTCTCTCGCCTGTTCGATACCCAGGGCGATACGAGTTCCATTTCCGTTTGGACCGGCAGGAGAGGAAAAACCTGCGTTCCGGTGTAGATGAAAGCGAGGTTATCCTTCCAGGATGAATCATAGTTGAGGAAAAATCCCATGTCGAGGTCTTTAAGTATCCGCCGGTATGCGTCCGGGCAGTGATTTTCGTTCAGGGGCCGCAGAGCGAAAAGCGCCTTCTCCGGATAGTCGTGGACAATGCTTTGGGTGACCCTGGCACGCTCCGCGCCATGCAATCCATCCACCGGCACGCTCGTGTCGAATATGCCTATGCCTCTGAAAGGCAGGCCGTGTCCGGCCATATCTTCCATGGCGAGTCCAAGGCTTGGGGCCTTGCTGTGGGAGGTGTCATCCCAAAACAGAATCAACGGCTGTTTGATGCTTGCCGACACCAACCGAAACAGGCGTTCCAGGTAAGCGCTGTCTGCCCTCCTTCGTGATGAAATGAAGAATTTGTCCACCCAGGGCAGGACCAGCGAAGAAATTTTGCCGGAATCGATCATCCGCTGACCCTGGTTTGCAAGCGCAAAAAGCAGGATGAGACCCTCTGCCCAGGTCTTGCGGGCGTTTTCCATCCATGCGAAGACCTGTTCAGGGGTTATGCGCTGGTGAGGGGAAAGCGCACCCGGCCATTCGGATTTGTTTTCGCATACGAAAACTCGCGAGTGTTCAACTGCGCGGGCCATTTGGGGAGCGAAAAGGCGCTCGGCCCTCATATCGAAAAGACTCAAGGATGAAGAGATATCGAACGATTTGCGAATTTCAGACGCCTCTTCGAGAACCGCCTGGACAAAGAGGCAGTAGGCCGCCGGGGAAGCGAACTGAGCTGCCGGGTCTTCGAATGCCCAGCCTCCGGCCGCCCCCAGAGAAGCGTTATGCCAGCTCAGGACGACCCGGCCTGTCTGGTTGCCGACCTCACTGGCAAGCCGCCTGATTTCTGTGAGTTCCCCGGCTTGAGTCCAAATCAGTTTTTCCCAGAAAGCAAGCTTGCGGCTTCGCGCCCCTCCCCAGTATAGACTCCTCATCGATTGCGCAGGCGCTCGCTCCGGAACCATCCCCACTTTTGAGACAATAGCCGTTCCATGGATTCTCCATTCCGATTTGACTTTCCCGGGCCGTCTTCCGGCCTTTGCGAGAAATCCAAGGTCTGCAAGGGTGATCTCAAGACCGGGGTCCGGAAGGCTGCCGGCCGCACTCAAACCCGGGATCAGGCGCTTCCTCAGGAGCCTCCACCTCTTTCTGAGGAGATCATAAGGTTGCCCGATGCCGGGAAATATCCTTGTTGCCTCTATATGGCCGATGAACTGGCGCAGCGGGAATCTTTTTTCAAAAAGCCAGACCAGCAGAATCGGGGGTATTTTGGAAAGGAGGCGAACCAGGAGTTCATGCGCATCATGCCCCCGTGGGATTCTTCCGGCTGAGGCGAGCAATTCGCACAAAATCTGAAGAAGCGCCCGGGGAATGTCCTGCGTTCTTATCCGAAACGTTTGGAGGTAGGACGCCAGATCAATATAATAGCTGCTAAGTTCGACCCCGTCCGGATAAAGGAGCAAATCCAGGGCCTCTTTGTGGGCCGGGGCGAAGATATCCGAACAAATGCGCAGAAATCCCCGAATTTCTTTTCGTGAAAAGAAGCTTAGGGCAGGCCATTTTGCCCGGAACACACCAATATCAAACTTCTCCACTTCTTCTCTACAGACTTCAAATGATGGGAGGCCACTTCCTGCACGAAGATAAGAAGCAGAAGATCGGAGGCAGGAAAAGCTTCCGATCTCCTGCTTCCGGCTTCCGGCGCTCGTCTAGTGTTCTTTGTCGGAAACCCCGGCTTCCGCGAATGTTTTGCACTCAGCCATGATTTTGGCCGCCGCCTCGATTATGTTCATAACAAGGGCTGCGCCTGTGCCTTCCCCAAGACGCATGCCCAGATTCAGTATGGGCCGCATTCCGATCATTTCGAACATTGCGATGTGACCGGGTTCGACGCTCTGGTGAGACAGGAAAAGATAATCCGCACTGGCGGGGGATAACCGGCACGCGATCAGAGCGCCCGCTGTGGCGATAAGGCCGTCGCAAATCACGGGGGTCCTGGTGGAGGCGGCCCCGAGAATCGCCCCGGCAAGACCCGCTATTTCATAGCCGCCCACCTTTGAGAGCACGTCAACGGGGTCTTGGGGATTGGGCTTGTTTACCTTCAGGGCGGTCTCGATTGCAGCGACTTTCCTGGCGAGCGCATCATCTCCGATCCCTGTGCCTCTTCCTGTCACAGAAGCGGCAGATTTCCCGCTCAGGGCACAGATGATTGCAGCCGAAGGAGTTGTATTGCCTATCCCCATGTCTCCCGTGCCGATCAACTGATACCCCTCCAGGCAGGATTTCCGGACCAGATCGGCGCCGGTCTTGATCCCTTTTATCGCATCCTCCCTGGTCATGGCGGGTCCCTTGGTAATGGAAGCCGTTCCGCGTCCGATCTTGGCGGAAATGAACCCCCATTCCGCGGGCATATCAACGGCGACCCCTAAGTCAGCCACGCAGACGTCGGAGCCTGCATGCTTGGCCAGAATGTTTATGGAAGCCCAGCCTTGAGTGAAGCTGTAAACCATCTGCGGGGTGACTTCCTGTGGATATGCGCTGACTCCTTCGGCCGCTACCCCATGGTCGCCCGCCATGACGAAAAGCATCTTCCTGGAGAGGTCCACGTAGAGAGATTGCTTCATAGCAGCAAGACGCGCCGCGATTTTTTCGAGTTCGCCGAGAGAATCGGGCGGTCGAATCTGAGAGTGCAGCCGATCCCAGGCTTTTTCTTCCCAGGTCTTATCGGCAGGCCCAATGCTTTCGAGCAATGCTTCAAGCTCCTTCATCGTTTCCTCCGCTTGTAATAGAAATGAAAAATCCTCCGGACCTTATTCAGAAAAGGCTGGGAGGATTGCTTAACAGGTTCGGCAATCGTCTGCGCATACGCCCGAGGTGCAAAAGTTTCTTGCGGCGAGTCTTCTGAATCGCGGATTCACCTTCCCTATGGTCATGATGCCGGGTCACTGTTCGTCATCCCGGCAGTTGTTTTTGAGCCGGGATCCAGGCCCGGAATCCAGAGCCGGGACGAAGAGTGCTCCTCAGGACTTCCTGCCGACTCTTTTGAACAGCTTTAACGCCTTCTCTGTCTCCATGACCGGTATGATCTCCGCTACGCCGAGATCGGTCCAGCTAAATATGGAGGCGGCCAGATGCGCATCGTCTTCAGCTTCGAACAACCGGAACACCCTGTGGCCGGAAACATCGAACCACTCGCCCTTTACAGTGACTCCGACCGCTTTGTCCGACCCCATTCCGCGCTCGATCACCAGGTTTCTATCCTCGGGAGAATAGCTGAATATGGCCATGAAAAGCATATAATCTCCTTTCGCATCTTCGGTTTGATCCGGAATGTTCCCCTCTGGCGAAATTACAGTGTTATTATAGAAGGAGCAAATCGCAAAACGCAAGCGATTTGACTTCGCGGCTCCCACAGCCCCTTTGAGAAGGCGTCCCGCGAACGCCCACCGCAATCGATAGACATGCGTGGCGGGACGCCTTACGCCCTACGGGCTACTACGCCACATTAAGGGACGCCAAAGCGGAGTACGTCAGCTTCAACGTGCGGAGCTTTCGCCTTGCTTCAAGGCGGGCTTTTGCACCCTAGGTGATATGCCGTGTGGGCAAATCTATCGGCTTATGGCTTCCCTCCGATGAGCGAACCCGCAGCAGCCCCTCACGAACAAACGCGTCCATCCTCTGCGCCTCGGAGATGTTTCCCCGTTTACGGCATCCATCGGAATAAATCCGGCGTTTTTTCTCCAGTATTTGTTCAGCCGCATTCCTCTGAGCGGCATCGAGCGCCGCTGTGCCAATAAGTTTGAGGATGGCCTCTATGCGGTATTTGTCCAGGTTCGCTATCGTAGCCGAGAGTTGGTCGGGATGGCCGCCGCGCTTGATAACGAATGGCTTTTCGACCAACCCGATGGGAAAACGCCAACCGATCCGAAGCCAGAGATCGTAGTCTTCGCAGGCGGGAAGGGATTCGTCAAAGAGTCCGACTAAATCGAAAAGCCTGCGGTGCGCAACTACGGCCGACGGGCTTACGAGGCACCTTTCGAGCAAAAGCGGGAAACAGTACCCCTGCGGCTTTTGATGATATTTCCGGGGATTGAGGCGCCTGCCGTTTCGAATCCAGATTTCCCCGGTCTGACATAGCAAGACATCCGGGTTATCCGAAAAGAAGTTCATCTGTGCCCGAAGTTTGCCGGGCAGCCATAGATCGTCCGAATCGAGAAACGCGATCCATTCACCGCTTGATATGGAGATGCCCAGGTTTCGGGCCGCGCTTACTCCGGAATGCTCATGGCGAATGTAGCCGAACTTCCCGGGCAGAGTTGCCAGCGCCTCCCCGGTATTATCTGTGGAGCCGTCGTCCACTACTATAATCTCGAGGTCCTCGGGAGCATCCTTCTGATCGAGAACGGAGCGCACAGCTTCCACGAGGAGCATTGCCCGGTTAAATGTGGGTATTATTACACTGATCATGAACTGTTAGGCCAAATTAGTTCAGACCGGAGCGCATAAAGAGCGCATAAAGATTGACCTCCGGATCTAAATGGTATACAAATAAGAGCAGATGCCGGTCAAATCCGGCATGCAGGCGTAAGTACATGTATATAGCAAATTCCTCTGCTCTTTGAAATTACAAGGGTTCAGGTACCTTAAACTTCCTGGGTTTAAAAGGGAAGACGGTGCGAAACCGTCGCGGTCCCGCCGCTGTAAACGGGGACGAAAGCCATAGTTATCCACTGGCCGGGTGAACCGGTCGGGAAGGAATGGTTATTAGGTAGATCCGTAAGCCAGAAAACCTGCCTGATTCCACAGGGGTTCTCGAACAAATCTTTGTTTCGGGGGACGTGGTATTTCCCTGACGAGAGAGGATCAAGCTGAGCTGGGTGCAGTCCTTGAATTCCCGTCTGTACGGGATCAAGGACTTTTTTTTTCGACGTTCTTCGATGTGTAAACTATCAAGGTGAAAATATAGTGATACTGCAATTTCCCCCACAGGGCGCAACGGGCCGGCGGGATTTGGTTAAGGCCGGCATGGAGATCGAACGGGAGAGTTTTCGGATAATCGAAGAGGAGATGGGGCAGCACTCTTTCCCTTTCGATCAGTGGCGGATAATTCGCCGAGTCATCCACACCACCGGCGATTTCGATTATGCAAAGAGGATTCGTTTCACGGCTGATGCGATTTCCTGCGGAATACAGGCGTTCAGGAGCCGGGCCTGCATTTACGCGGATACGCGGATGATTCAGGCTGGACTTTCTCCCTGGCGCCTTCAATGGCATGGCAATGAGGTGGTTTGTCCAGCCGAAAGCCCGCAGAGCCGGGAACTTGCTGAAAAAACAGGAGTTACCCGCACGCTTGCCGCGTTCCGCGATAGTTCTGCGAGCCTGAACGGGGCTGTAATCGCAATTGGAAACGCCCCCACAGCGCTTCTGGAAGTAACGCGCCTGATTGAAGAGGATGGGGTCCGGCCAGCCCTGGTTATAGGGGTCCCGGTCGGG
>JBEKXG010000041.1:0-16319 GCA_049512295.1 Syntrophobacteraceae bacterium | reverse complement strand
AGTTCATCCGTGAAACCTACTACGTCACCCCTGTCTAAGCAGAACTTCGGAATGACATACAAATTACCTTCGCATCTGGACTCTGGCAACATGATCTACCTCCTTTTCGATCGTAGTGGGTTTAGGAAGATCATGGAACAAAATGAGAATAGAGTCAATAGCTAAGTAACGTTGTAGGGTTAAGAAGCGCTCCACCTCCGTTGATGAACTGGTCAAAATCGCGGTTAGTTAATTCAGGAAAGTTTTTTGGCCCGATAATAGCCAAGAAGGCCCCTGGCGAACCGGTGTATTTCTTTATTGAGGCCGGGCGAAGCTCGTCCGTGATCCCGGTTGCCCTGAAGCACTCATCCGCCATTACGAAGTTATCGGCTATCATGCCTTGAGGATGGAACGAGATGGCGGCAATGATAAGTGAGGATATTTTACTTTCTGAAGCAAATTTCCCGGCTGCCGTCTGTTAGACAGGCACACAAGCTGGAGGTCCCCCTTGTTGAGGTACTATCTTGATCCAACCGTAGCTATTCCGGAAATTGCTGTCCTGCTTGTTTTTCAACAGCCTGCGGCCCTTCTCCTTTTCTTCTACTGGACATTCACTTCTGGAATCAGCTTATCGAGCATGAGTGTTTCAAATATTTCTTTTATCGATCCATCGAGAGGTGCCACAGAGATGCTGCCTCCTACCTCGCGAAATCTTTTGTAAAACATCAGGATTTTCCCTATCCCGTGACTGTTGATCACGTGAATGCTCCCGAAATCGAGCACCACCTCTTTCTCGCCGCTCGCATAAAGCTCCATCAGGGTCGATTTCAAATCTTCCCCGGACCTGATGTCTACGATATCTTCGTGAAATTTAAGTATGACCCTGTTTCCCAGTTTATGAACAGATGTGATCATCGCTTCCTCCGAATCAGAAAAACTCCACATCATCTTCGGTTTTACCCATTGCCACTGCCGCCGAAGATGGTACATACGGTCCAGGGGCCATGTCCCCGGAAATGGCAGATTTCTGTTTCCCACTCGCCCAGGTGCGGGTGTCGGTTGTTTCTTCCGGGGCAGACTTCTCATGGCCGGTACCGAGATCCTTCAGTTTTTCCGTATAGGCCAGGACTTCGGATCGAACATGATCGATCTCCTGACCCGTCATATCCTGGAACTGAAGGGATACCGTAGCGCCCTCGATCTCGCGGGAGATCACCTGATAGTTCATTGTCAGAACTCCAATGGCTTCAGAGATGTTACTGCTCGACTGTTTGAAACGATCGAAAGTATCCTTGAGATTCGTTTCGGCCCCCTGCATCTTCTCCGTCCCCTGCATGACCCTGATGGACATCGCATCATGAAGGGCCTTTATCCTGTCCCGGGATTCTTTTGCAGTGCTGCCGATTCCCAAAGCACATTGACCCGCTACACCCGCCCTGGCTGCTTCAATTGCCGCATTCAGTCCCAAGATTTTGGTTTGGAGAGCGATCTTCTCAACTTCCGACACACAGGCATATATCCCGTCGATCTTACTCAAAACGCCTGCAAGTTCGTGCAGAAGGTCCCTGTTCATGTTCTCTATAGAGTCGAAAACCGAGCCCGCGGTAGCCAGAGCGCGCTCATTTTCCTCTATAAGTTTGGATAGATAGCTGGCTCCAAAACAGGACGCCTCTTTGTCTTTGCTCCCGATGAAGTAGGTTACAACCGCATCGGCCTCCTCGGAACCATCTTTACTCTTCTGCACGATATCGCCAAGCACCGATATAACGGCTATAGTTTCTGTTTCCGCCTTTTCCTTCACTTTTTTCAGGCTTTCGGCTATCTCCGGGAGCATTTCCACCCCGTCCCTTATCACTCCTCCTTCTCGGGTCTGAATGCTTTTCCGCGAGAGCAGGATGGTAGACGCGCCGCAAGCCAGCATGACAAGAGAACCAAGCAGGGCGCGGCGTAAATCGCTGATGAACAGCAGGAAAAGCGATGGGAGAAGGGCTCCTGCTAAAAAGGAACTCACTAAATAGAATCTGCCATTTATTCTCATTGGATCAATTTCCTAAGATTGCGCCCAACTAAAATAAATTCCCGGGATTCAAGACGAGAAGAATTTTCCCGTCACCCGTTATGCTCACGCCGCTCACCACATCTATATCTGCCAGAGACCTGGGTACGGGCTTGATCGCGAGTTCGACGTTTTTGTCCAGACGGTCCACTATCAGGCCGCGTTTGCCCATTGCCGTATTAACGATGACTACCGGAATTTCCATTGCCCTCTCGGGGTCGGAAGCAGTGGATCGGCATCCGTTCGATTCTTCCCCGCCATTTCTCAACAGCTTCCCGAGGTCTTCGGCTGGCAGAATTTCACCCCGGTGGTAGAACAGCTTCCCGCCTCCTGCTGATCTCATTTTTCCAGCCGGTAATTTCAGCGTTTCAAGGATGTTGTCGAGAGGAATGGCATAGGTGCTCTGCTGGGACTCAACCAGCAGAGCTGAATTTATGCCCATTGTCATTGGTATTGCCAGGGAGATCTCCGTTCCCTTTCCTTCCTCGGAGGTGACCTTCACGGTTCCTCCCAACGACAGGACGGTGGTCTTCACAACGTCCATTCCCACGCCTCTGCCCGACAGATCCGTAACCTCGGCTTTCGTTGAGACTCCAGGCATGAAAATGAGGTCCAGCAACGCTGGGTCCTCAAGTGACATCGCCTCCATGCCGGCTTCTCTTGTTTTCTCCAGGAGCTTTTGTCTATCAATTCCTGCTCCGTCATCAATGATCTTGATGTTCAGACTGCTGCCTTCCTGGGATGCCCTCAGGATTATCGTGCCATTTTCCGGTTTGCCCGCGGACAACCTCTTCTCTGACGATTCTATACCGTGATCGCAGGCATTTCGTATCGCGTGCACAAGGGGATCCGAGAGCAGATCAGCCACTTTCTTATCTATTTCAATTTCATCGCCATCCGTTATCAGGTCTATTGTTTTCTTCTGCTTCCTGCTGATGTCTCTCACAACCCGGTTAAACTTCTGGAAAGTTCCCTTTATCGGGATCATACGTAGAGACATGACTCCGTGATGCATGTCATTGGTGAGCCTGGTGAGTAGGTGCAGGTTGTCTTTGAGGGCTTTGGCCGTATCGCGTGATGATCCTCCGGAGTCTTGCAGTGCGTCCAACAGATACTCGTAGGTATTTCGGGCGATAAGAAGTTCACCGATGACGCTCGTGAATTGCTCGATCTTGCGCTCATCGATTCTCATTGTGCGAACTTCCGATTCAGATGAGTCAGCCGCGGCCGGCCGCAATTGCCTTGCGGTTTCCATCAATTGCTGCTTCCTGAGAGCCGCAGTCAGGTCCCCTTCCGAGATTTTCCCATCCTCGACCAGCATCTGGCCGATCTGCTTCTGTTTTGCCAGGGCCTCTTTAAGATCACTTTCTTTTATCTTGCTGTCCCGGATGAGTATTTCACCCAGCTTTTTTGGTTCGTGCCCCAAACCTTCGATAAAGGAGATCACTTCATTCACGACCAATGGTAGCGCCGAATCGTTACCCTCCGCCAGTGTGGACACGCCCCTTTCAGCCAGATGCTGAAGAGTCCTGATTCCAATGACCTTTGACGACCTCGAAAGGTCCCTCAAGCATCGTTTGAGAACTCCTCTTTTTTCGTTATCGAGGGGCGAAGACCGGACAATTCCGTCCAATATTTCGGCATATTGGTTTGCCTGGTCCGCAAATACTTTACCCAGTTCGCCAGACGGAAGTGTTTTGTGATCTGCCGCCTCCCCTCGAGATGGGTTTCCGTGTTCAACGAGGCCCTCGAGCTTCTTGAACATGGATGGCAGCTCACATACCTGCTTGCCGGCAGCAAGCGCTTCAGCGCTTTGCCTCAGGAAGTCGACCGCCTGGAGAAGAATGTCGACCGTATCCGGGGACCTCTTAATGGAACCTGAGCGGAGCCGGTCCAAGAGGGACTCCAGAGCATGGGTGAAAATCGAAACAGTCTTCAGACCAATGTAATCGGAATCGCCTTTGATGGTGTGAACGATCCGGAAGATTTCGTTGAGCGCTTCGCGGGAACTGGTTTCTTCATAGGAAATGATCGCCTTTTCACCTGATTCGAGCATCTCTCCGATTCCCAACAGGAATTCTTTCGATGAATCTTCGCTTATTGTCTCCAGTGGTTCGGGTTGGCCGGGACTTGACTCGAAAATACCGATTTTCTCGACACTGACCAGCACTGGATCGAAGCAAAGGTCTGTAATCTCCTCTGCCGTAAGCAGTGTCGCAACGTAAATGGTGGGACTGAGGTAGAGGGAAAGAGGTTCCATTTCATTGATATCGGGAATAGCGCGTTCGGTTTTAACGGCAAGGTAGAGTTTGCATGCTTCCTCCAGCGCTTGCAAGAACACGATGGGATCATAGCCGTTTTCGAGAATTTCCGATGTGTAGCTCAATCTGACCCGAAACAGGTTGAGACCGTTTTCAAGATGTTTCAGAAGTGCGCTCTTCACTTCGGGAGGCAAAGCGAGTTCCATCGAGACAGACTGATCTGCTTGTGGGCTGCAGTCCGAGGGAACAGGCGTTTCAGAACTCGCCGGTACGCCCTCGCCCAGAACTGATCGAAACCGCTCGATCAGGGCATGGTCGATCTGAGCGTGATCTCCCGACGCATGGCTTTCGAGCATCCTGCCTATATGATCCACCCCGGCGAGTATCAGGTCCGTCAAGTCGGGCGAGAGCAAGATTCCGCCGTTCCGTAGCGTGTTCAGTATGCCTTCCAGGTGGTGGGTAAACTCCGAGATGTCTTCCATATCAAAGGACCCCGCGCTTCCTTTGATAGTGTGTATCCCCCGGAATATGCCATTGAGGATGTTTTGATTTTCAGGGTCCGCTTCGGCTTGCAGGATATCGGTTGCAACCGCGTCGAGGATCTCCCGCGCCTCCTGGTGAAACTGCGATGTGAAATCTATTATTTTATCGTTCATACGTGTCGTTTCACCCGATTATTTTTTTGACCACCATGAGCATGGTCTCAGGCTTGAAAGGTTTGACTATCCAGGCTTTGGCGCCTGCAAGCTGCCCTTGCTTCTTTTTGGCGTCCTCACTCTCGGTGGTGAGCATTACTATGGGGAGGAACTTATATAAGGGGTCCGCCTTAAGGGCCGTTATCAATTCGATGCCGTTCATGTTGGGCATATTGAAGTCCGTGACCACCATGTTCAATTTCTGAGCGGAGATCTTGTTAAGTGCATCCCTGCCGTCACAAGCCTCCACAACAGTATAGCCGGCATTCCTGAGTGTCATCGCCACCAGTCCCCTCATGGAATTTGCGTCATCGACAATCATTATCGTCTTCGCCATCATCAACCTCCTGGACCGGAGTCTATTCGCATGAAGACTAAATATCCTCACCGTAGAGCGCACACGCTTTCCGAAGGGCATCCGGTGTATTCGAAACCGAGAACGGTATGTCCCAGCGCTCCGCCGTGGATGCCAGAGAGAGGAGCAACTGGAGGTAGGCCGTATCGATTTCTTCCAGTGAGCCGGCCTGCACTTCAACCCTGCCGGGGCGGGTATTTATAAACGACCTTATTTTATCCGCATCCGCCTCCACCTCCACTATAGTGCACTCGGCGGGCAGGACCAGTATCGTGGCATCGTTGTTTTTTTCTATGATCATTCTTTATTCTCGATTCCAAGAAGCAGTTGGATGTGTAGAAGAAGGCTCCTGGGAGCTACCGGTTTTGCGATGTAAAGATTGGCGCCCGCAGCAAACCCTTTCTGCCTGTCGACGGCCTCCTCCTGAGTGGTCAGGATAATTATGGGAGTATGTTTTTCCTCCTCCCTGTATTTCCTGATAAAGGTGAGCCCATCCATATTCGGCATATTGATATCGCACAGAATGAGATCGTAGGGGCCGGACAGCGATTTTTCGAGCGCCTCCACGCCGTCTTCAGCACCGTCGGCTTTGTATCCGGACGTCTTCAATATGTTCATATGAAAACTCCTTACGACCGGCGAATCATCCACGACCAGTATCTTTCTCATTGCTCCCGCTCCACGTTTCCTTTCCAAAGCCCAAACGCCCCCATTATGCCTTGTAATAGACCAGGTGTCCTCCGGCCCTCTTGATCCCGAAACCGGTGGTGATTCTCCCGACCGATTCACTGGACCCAAGAAAGATGTAGCCTCCCGGATCGAGGGCCGCATAGAAACGGTCAACCATTTGTTTTCTCGACAAATCGTCGAAATAGATCAGAACATTCCTGCAGAATATGAAATCAAAAGTCCCCTGCTGCCGCAGCATTCCTTTTTCCGCCAGATTCATGTGCTCAAAGCGGACCATCCTTTTTGCTTCATTTTTGAGGCTGTACGATCCTGCCGGGTATTCTTTGAAGTACCGGGGCAGGTACTCGGGAGGCACGTCTTTCAAGCTTCTCGTCTCGTAGACCGCATGCCTCGCTTTTCCCAGAACATTGAGATCTATGTCGCAAGCAAGAATTTCAACCTGCCACTGCCTGATGTTGTCGAGCATCTCCAACAGAATGATTGCCAGCGTGTATGGTTCTTCCCCCGTCGAGCACCCGGCCGAGAGTATCCGGAGCACTGTGTCACCCCGTGATGACTTTCTGGCGGTCAATTCCGGGAGGCAGTGTTCGGCGAAAGACTGAAGCTGTGGAAAATCGCGAAAGAAATAGGTCTCGTTTACTGTAAGGAGGTTGATCAGATTCTGGAATTCGACACCGTTTGGATCGGAAAAACGAAGACTGCGGATGTATTCTGACGGGGTATCGATCCCCAGTTCCTGCATTCTTCGCTGAATACGTTTGGAGAGAAAATAGAGCTTCTTCGGCTCGAAACGTATCCCTGCCTTGCGGTATATGAAATCACTCAGGCACCCGAAATCATCGATTCCTATGTCCAAATCGACACCGTGTTCCGTGCCTCCGGATTTCTTTATTGGATTTTCCACGTTATGCCCCGACCAGTTCGAAACAAAGGGTGCGCAACTCTTCATCTGTTGTATTCTCCATTATTTCCCTGGCTTTTTTGACTCCTCTTACCCCGCAACAACAGGCCAGGAGTTTGACCCCGGCATAAACCATCGATTCCTCCGAAACCAGGCGAAGCGAGAGGAAATAAATAGGGCTGGTATCGGGAAAAGCACACCCCCTGACCAGGATGAAGTTGACGGCCGCATAGCGCACATCCTCGCGGACCAGTCCGTCCCCCGCAATATCCAATACTCTTTTGAATAATCCGTCATTTAAAAGGAGATCGCGGTGACGGCGCTTTGCCTGTTCGAGCGCGCGCATAATGTCGTCAGCATAGATACTGATCTCCTCAACGGAATCGATGACGGCACACAGGTCGGTGGTGCTACCCGCCTTGGCGGCAAGGTTGATGACCTGAGGAATGTAGATGGGATCTATCCCGCTGAAATCCCCGTGCGGGGCAAGAATGGTCAGGGCTTTTCGTATCGGGGCGGCGGCTCCAATGAGCGAAAGCGATTCGAGGATGGATGTCCTGAGCATGGGTTCAGGGCTTTTTTGAAAAATTTCAAGCATCTCCTCCATGCTAGCCTCATCTTGCAGCCGTCCCAAATATTCCACTGCGGTTATTTGTACATTCGGCGCCTTGTCATACAGGCATGCCCTGACGGCAAGGACCGCATCGGGCGACCCGATCTGAAAAAGAGCATCGAGTATGAGTTTCCTTACCTCTCTGTCGGAATGATCGAGGTTTGAGGCAAGAAACCCGACCGCATCGTCGTTCTGTGAACCGAAACCGGCTACGGCGGCATTCCGGAGATACGCGTCATGTGAGCGGAAGAGATTAAAAAGATGGCCGTATATTCCGGAGCACGATATTGTTTTGAGACTGAATGTGATCGCATCTCTGATGGCCTGGGATCCATCGATGACCAGCCTCTGTGCAAGGTGAAGGGCTGCATCGGGGTGTCCGCTGTCCGTCAGGTCATGGACGGCATAAAGCCTTTCCGCTTCATCCGGACCGTTTAGTCCCCGGAGCAACTCATCCAGTTCGATTGTGCTCATTTAACCGCCTTTATTATCTGGTTTGCGATTTCCCAACTCGGAGTAACAATCTGGGCGCCCCCGCGCTCAATGGCCTCACGGGGCATCCCGAACACAATGGCGCTTTCCTCGCTTTCGGCAATGGTTACGCCGCCGGCCTGCCTGATCTTCACCATCGAATCGGCCCCGTCATCTCCCATGCCGGTCATTAGAACTCCGACCGTATCCGAACCGAAAATTTCCAAAACTGAACTCATCATGATGTCGACCGAGGGGATAAAGCTGTGTTCCGGCCTGTTCGGGGTCCGCAGGATCATTTCCCCATCAGCCTTCGTATGAACCATCAGGTGAGTTCCCCCCTTGCCGAGATAGATCGTCCCCGGTTCCACGGACATTCCGACCGATGCTTCAACACACTTCATCGGGCAGTGCGCGTCGATTCTCTGGGCAAAAGAACAGGTGAAGGTGGGGGGCATATGCTGGACCAGGAATATCGAGGCATTCAAGTCGCCCGGCAAAAATGGGAGGACCTCGAACAGGGTTTTGGGTCCCCCGGTGGAAATCCCCATCGCAATAGCTTTAAAGCCATGCACGGAAACAGGATTTTTTTTCTTATTAAGAAGCGCTCTGGGTGCAGCCTGGCCGCCATCACCGGTCGGGGACTTTCCGCGGGATAGTTTGGCAAGAGTGCCTGCCTTTGCAGCGGCTTTAACCTTTCTTATTATGTCACCCGCAGCGGAACCCATCTGCACCGAAACAGTACCGCCGGGCTTTGGCACACAGTCGAAGGCGCCGAGCGCCAAGGCTTCAAATGTTACCTGTGCGCCTTCCTGGGTAAGGGAGGACACCATCAGCACCGGCGCTATGTTTTCAGCCATGATTACCTGCAAGGCCGTGATGCCGTCCATTCCGGGCATATTGATATCCATCGTGATAACGTCCGGACGAAGTTCGCGTGCCTTGGCCACGGCGTCCACGCCGTCTCTGGCTGTCCCCACCACGAAAAGGTCCGGGGCCGATTCCACGATCTTTTTGAGTGAGGTGCGCATGAGCGCCGAATCATCACATATCAATACTTTGATTTTACCCATCTGTTTCCCGAACTCCCGGACTGGTGTCCCTGCGCAAGATTTGATTATTGTTCCCATTGCGGGAGCGGGCTTTATGCCCGCGCCCAAGGTTGCATGAAATTAAAATGACATGACTAAACTTGCTTCTTTGCCGCCTTTTTCTTATCTGCCGCCACAACGCTCTTTGGTTTCTGCGGCTCTTCCATTCCCCGAATCGAGTTCATGGACTGGAGTTCACTTTGATCGAGGACCTGTTCCACATTGAGCAGCATTACCATTCGCTTGCCCCCGTCCAGCTTGCACACTCCATCCATGTACCTGTTGGATTTGCCCGAAGTGATAATAGAGGGTGTGCTCTCGATGTCGTGCTTGGACAAGCGCAGCACTTCATTAACCTGATCGACGCGCAAGCCGGTCTTGTTGCCGGCTATATCGACGATTATGATACGTGTCCGGTCGTCTACTTCCTTGTTCTCCAGCCCGAACAGTTCACGTACGTTGATCACGGGGATGACATTGCCGCGCAGGTTTGTCATCCCGTCAATGAAGTAGGGCGCGCGCGGCACGTTCGTTATCTCTGTCAGCCGATTGATCTCCTGTACCTGCATGATACGGATTCCGTACTCTTCCCGGTTTATCGAGAAGGTCACGAGCTGTTCTTCACTCATGCTCTGTTGAGCCAGAGATTTTTCCTGCATATCGCCGTCTTCCTCCGAGGAGCTTGCACCGCTGTTGAGCTTGGAGAGGACCCGGGATGTTTCTTTACCTACCAGGGCCGATTCATCCATGATCATGATGAGGCGTTCTCCCTCGTTCAGCTTCGCAACCCCCCGGAGTTCACGACGCGCTGAAGATGCCAGCAAAGGAGTTTCGTCAATGATCGATTTGGGAATGCGGATTACTTCATCCACGCAGTCAACCAGATAGCCGATGCTCATCTCATCCGCATCGACAACCATTATGCGCTGGTCTTCCGAGGTGTAGACTTCTATGGCATTCCTGAATTCAGCCAATACATCCAGCATTACCCGGGAATGAGTCTCGATTTCTTCAAGGTCTGCCTGGGTTTCCTTGCGGGAAGCAGCTCTGGCCTCGAACGCTCGCGTGGCTGCATCGAAGAAGTCGGTGCGGACCCTTTTTAGCCGCTTCAAAGCCGCCTCGATTTCGATGCTCGAAGTAGTATAGGACTCGAGCCATTTTCCGAAGGCAGCCTTACGAAAATCAGAAACAGCAGAATGTATTCCGGCTTTGAGCGCGTTTCTGACATTCTCCATCCAGGCTCGGTGCTCCTCAACTCCCTTGTCGATCATTTCCTGTCTTTCGGCGATGAGGCTCGAGATCCCGAGCAGCCCTCTCAGATCGAGTACGGGCATGAGCTGGTTGCGTATGGTAAAAAGCCCTTTCACGTAATCGGGGACGTTCGGCACCTCGGTCACTTCTTTGACCTTTAAAATTTCTCGTACTTTGGAAATATTGAAAGCGTACTCCTCGTCGGCTATCTTGAAAGAGACGAGCTGTTCTTCTTCGACAGTTTCTTCATGCCGGCGGGCATTCGCGGCTCCAGCTTCCTTTTCGGCTGCATTTCTCTTGTCCTTCTCCGCCTCTACCGCAATCACTTCATCGAGGTTCAGAGTCAGGATCAGCCGGTTTCCCTGGTTCATTTTCACAACGCCGCTCAGGAACTCCCTGTCAACTCCCCGGCAGACTGAAGGCGGAGGTTCGAGAAGGGACTCGTTTACCCGCATCACCTCCCGCATATCATCCACGATGAGACCGGTGCTCTGTCCGTTTGCCTCCACAACCAGAAGGCGCGTGTGGTCTGTCGCTTCCCCCGAATCCATCGAAAAGCGCGTGCGCGTATCTATAACCGGAAGGACACAGCCCCGCAGATTGCATATTCCAGCCACATACTCCGGGCTGCGGGGGATCGGAGTTATGTCGGGAAGCCTTACTATCTCTTTGACACTATTTATGTTTATGCCGAATTCTTCATCCGCCAGCTTGAAGACGACCAATTGGCCCTCGTCCGATCCTTGGCCCTGAAGGACACCGGCATTTTGCAGTTCGCTATTTTCCGCCATATTTTGCTCCTAGGTTACTCCAGTCGATTAGTTCGAGTTTTGCATCTCATCGGCCTGGCTCGCAATATCTTCAATCGCCTGGGAAATGAGCTGCATCCCCTTGCTGCCTTCTTCAGCCGCTCTTCCCGCTTCGGCAGATACCTTCGATGCCTCTTCCGCCGCATTGGCGATCTCGATCACCGCTTTGTTCGCCTGCTCCAGAGCGGCAAGGGATTCCTGCGCGTCGTTGTTGATTTCTTTGATCCCGTTTTGGACTTCGACCATATCGGATTCGATAATTTCCAGGTTAGCGGTGCTCTTCTTGGCGTTTTCCACTTCCTGACCGGCGATTTTTCCGGCCATTTCAATATCTCCGGCCACGACCGCGATTTGCGCCTGCATCGTGCGCACCATGTCCTTGATCTTATCGGCATTCTCGGAGGAATCGTTTGCCAGCGCCCTGATGTCTCCGGCCACCACCGAAAAGCCTCGCCCGAATTCACCGGCCCGCGCTGCTTCTATCGAGCCGTTTACAGCGAGCATGTTGGTGAGAAGGGTAACGTTAACGATCTGGTCGACGATCTTGCTTATGTTGTTGGTCTTATCGGCCAGCAGTTTGATATTTTCGGCAGATTTCAGGGATTCACCCGCTGCTTTGCCGACATTGACGATGAGGTTATCGACGTTCACTTTGTTCTTGCTGACCAGTTCCCTCATTGAATGGATCTTTGCTTCGGAAGACTGCGCGCGTTCCGACATCCCCGTTGCTGCGGCTTGCAGCCGCTCTCCAAGGGACCTGTTGCGTTCGGCCGCTTTGGCCTGGTTTTGAGCGCCCTTGGATATCTGTTCGATCGCCGTCATGATTTGCTTTGCGGAGGTGCTTGCCTCTTCGATATTGGCCGAAAGTTGCTCTCCCGCCGCAGCGACTTCCTCTGCGGACTTTTTGCCGTCGGTAGCATTCTTGAGGGCATCCGTGAGTTCCGCCAGGCTCTCGGAAGCGGTCTGCATTTCGCTGAACGCCTTATTTTGTTCCTGTACTCCCTTGGATGCCTCTTCCGCCGCGCTGCTCTGCTCTTCCGCACTGCTTGCGATATCTTCGGCGCCTTTCAGGAACTCGTCGGCATCCGTTTTTGCATCATTGGAATTACGATCGATCACGATTGTCGCTTCGACCACGTCGTTCATTTCCACGGCTGTCTGCTCGAGGTCCTGCGTAATGACCCGGGCTTTCTCCATCTCTTCGAGGGCGGCCTTTCCGGCGGCATCGATATCGTCCACAACGCGCTGCACCTGGGTCTGAATCTCATCGACCACATTGCGGATTCCCCGAGCACTCTGTTCGGAGGTTTCAGCAAGGTTCCTTACTTCGTCGGCCACGACTGCGAATCCGCGGCCGTGCTCCCCGGCCCTCGCCGCTTCGATGGCGGCATTGAGTGCGAGCAGGTTGGTCTGGTCGGCTATGCGCACCACCGCTCCGACTATTTCACCGATTTGTTCGGAATTTTTTTCCAGCTCTTTGATGAGCTGTGTCGATTCGATGTTTGCCTTGGACGCGTTGTCTACGCCATGAATCAGCGCCTGAATATCAGCAGATGTTGTCTTAACGAGCAATTGCACGTTTTTCCCTTTTTGGAGGGACACCTTTGCACGGTCGGCTGCCCTTTCGGTGCCCTTGGTGATCTGGATGACCGCTGTACGAGATTCCTCGCTGGCGGCAGATGCCTGCTCGGCTGTCGAAGCTATCGTCTGCATCGTGGTTCCAAGCTCTTCGGAAGCGCTCGATGCCTGCTCGAGAGAGGAACTCATCTCCTCGACAGCCGACGCAAGCCGTTCGGCTATTGACTGCTGGCGCGCCATGGTCCTTGCCTTTGTCTTTTCCTGAGCCAGCCTCTTTGCCTGTTCCCTTTTCTGTACCAGGTCCTCGCCGACTTCCACTTTGCCCGAGTAGCCATTAGCGGTTTGGAGCGCTGCTGGCCTAGCCAATTGCTTTGCCATTTCTGTCTCTCCTTCAGATATCATGCGTTTAGAATTCTACGATTTCCAACTCCCAATTCCTTCCAGGGGCCGCGATAAACATAAAATTACCCCGGGTAGGAATCCGGCTCGAATGTTTTGACCATGTTTCTCAAAACTATCCCCACTGTTGAGAGGTCTTCGGCTTCACAGAGGTGCTTTTTGGGTCGAAGAGTACTCGCGAAAGAGATAAACCTGGGTAGAAGTGCTTGCGCTTCAGTGGTATCCTCGGACATGCTCTCGGGCAGAACAAGGATGATCCTGGACTCTTCGAGGAATTCCCGGAGAGCGACAAAACGTTGGAGTTCCGATCTGTCAGCCACGACGAGCACAGCCATATCGGCTCCTCCATCGAGTTCACTAAGACGTGAGGAGAAAAGTTCTATGCTGTGAAAGATAGTGATATACCTCTCAGGGATTGCCTCCTTTATGACCTGATCGAGGGTTGCGACGATTTCACGAGTGGCCTCCGTCCCGCAAACGAACAGCTTCATGTACTCTCCTTGCTCATCACGTTGAAATACTGCACAGAGCAAGAGCAAAGCGTGTGCCACAGGAGCTGATGAGAAGATATTGCAGATATCTTGAAGGCTTACATGCCTGGACAATGTGAGGAAGGTGAAAGGAGTCCTGTTTTGCGGGACTGGTTTCAGAATTTTGGAGCGAGGCAGTCCCTGAAGTCAGGACTGTGATTACGCATCCATGTTGCAGAGGGAGATATTGTATTTATGCAGAAAGTGGAAAAGGCGGGACCTTGAAATATCGGAAAGCCGGCAAGCTTGGGCACTGCTTCCGTTTGCCAGCCTGACCAGTTGGGTAAAGTATCTTTTTTCCGCCCCTTCAAGTACAGTATTGCGAAAATCTTTAAAGTCGAGGGGAACTTCATCAACCGCAAGTACATCATTCACTGCTATGTCGAATTTGTTTTGTGCCGCCGCACGCCCGGCAATCGCTAGTCGGCTGGCTTTGACTCTAAGGTCGACTGGCAGGTGAGCCGGATATAAGACTGGCTCCCTCACGGCCACTGCCAGGGATCTTTGGAGTGTGCCCATCAGTTCACGAACGTTGCCTGGCCAATTATAGGTCTGGAGGATATCGAAAAAATCGGGAGAAAAACTCTTCATTCCGATTCTTGATTTCTCACAAGCCCGGGTCACAGTCCGGAGCGCGAGTTCCCTGATATCCTCGACACGTTCTCTCAGCGGAGGCAATTCAACGGCGAACGGGCTGATGCGGTATAGAAGGTCATCTCTAAAGAACCCTGATTCTACCATTTTATCGAGGTTGCGGTTGGTTGCCGCCACCACTCTGAAATCGCTGGTCAGCTCTTTTTGGCTCCCAATAGGGCGGAAACGCTTTTCCTGAAGGACACGAAGAAAAGCTTTCTGTAATGAAAGCGGCAGTTCGGCAATTTCATCCAGAAAAAGCGTACCACCGTCAGCCTGTTTTATCAGCCCGGTCTTGCTCCTCTCAGCGCCGGTGAAAGCACCTCGTTCATGACCAAAGAGGAGGCTTTCGACCAGCGATTCCGGTAGAGCGCCACAATCAACGACAACGAAGGGCTGGTCCGCCCGGTCGCTGTTTTCGAAAAGGGTCCGTGCGAATAACTCCTTTCCTGTGCCTGTTTCCCCTGTGAGCAGCACGTTCAGATCACTTTTCGAAGCCTGAGATAGTAAATCGATGCACTTCGAAATAGCCCTTCCGCTTCCGATGATCCGTTTCCGGTCGAATGGGACTGACCGGCACAAGGTTGACTTTTGTTTCCGATACTCCAGTGCCCTCTTCACCGGTCGGGTAATATCCTTAATCGAAGCCGGCTTTTCCAGGTAGTCCCACGCCCCCGCTCTTATCGAGGTCTCGGCTCCTTTCGGGTCGCACGCCCCCGTAATGACGATCACTTCTGGTGCCCCCCGGAGTTCCTTAAAAGCCTGAATTGCCCCCAGCCCATTGCCATCCGGCAGGTGAACATCGAGCAGTATGACGTCATAGGGATGTCTGGAAGCTTCCCTGAGCCCCTCTTGTAATGTGGGACAAGATGAGGCATTTGCGATTTCGCCAAAGGCTCTTGAGAGTAGTCCGCAGAATGACGGCTCATCATCAATGATCAGGATATCAGCCAATAACATATTTTCCTCCGGTCTTTCCTCGTTGCGCTGTTTTCCAGCGAGCCGGCCCCTGAACGTAACTTTTTCGTCTCTGCCGATCTGATAGTCAGGGCCTGTCAAAAACTCGACTTCAATCCTATTGAAAAATTAAGACTGCATGGAGCGATTCCATGGCCGTTAACGAAATGCGGACAAACATTGTCGCTCGCCACCAATTCTATACGCAATAAGCGTGCCGGGATGAGCTTTTGGTGAATCAGGCTCCTGAGGCATGGTGTAATCAGTGTAACCAGATCGAACCAGGACAGATTTTTCCCGAAAAGCCCAGTGCTTCCTCGCTCCTCAATGCCGGTCCGGACATCATGGTTATCCGGGGCCTCCTTGACCATAGCCGGATCACAACGACCCGGAGGTATTGTCAGGTATAAAATCGGAAAGTAGCAATGGACTACTATCGGGCAATTGATCTGGTGGTGGAAAGAACTTCGCCTCTGCAATCCGCGCCGGCGCCAGGTAATCATGAATTCATTTGATTGGGAGTTGCGACGCAGGCTGAGCCGCTCCGGGCAGCCTCCGACGATTCACGATTAGACCCATTCTCGGTACCCTCCGCTATGTTGGTTGCTTGGTGCAAATTCTAAAAAACAGAGAACCTACAGTTTGCAGAACTTGACAGCAACAACCATCCTGGAATGGAATGCCTCCGATGAGTTATACTGGTCACCATAACACTGAAGAATCAACCTGCCCGAACAATCAGGATGATACGAAGAATCCGAGAGTAAAGGACAGAGTCATACTACAATCCGCTGTCAGGCTCTATTACGTACAACTTGCCTTATGTTGCGAGTGACCTTAACGTGCCGAAAGAATTCGGGTATTCGCTACGAGCTTGAAATGAAACATTAGGTTGACACATCGGCAATTTACAATTAATTCAAGAATGGCTCGCAAATACATGCAACATAAATATGATCGCTTGGATACGAACCTTCCTTTCCGATTGGCGAAAATCCAGGGTTTGAGGGGTATCGAGGAGAACCAGGATCTGTCGCTCGCACGGTATGG
>JBEKXG010000040.1:0-24751 GCA_049512295.1 Syntrophobacteraceae bacterium | reverse complement strand
GAACTTCAGTGGCGATCCCTCGGTCGGAAGTGAGATTCCAGTCAGAAAAGTCGGGGAAATCCTCGTTGAGCACGGAGTTCTGGAGGATGAAGCACTCGAGAATATTGCTGAAAAGGGCAAATCGGAAGGCAGGAAATTCGGTGAGGCGGCAATAGTTGACGGGGCGGCCAGCCCCCGGGAAGTCTCAAAGGCTTTGCGCGAGCAGCGGCACACATTGGAAAACGCCGCATCCGTCAGGGTTGACACACACAAGCTGGACAACCTCGTCGATATGGTGGGAGAATTGGTCATTGCCCAGTCGATGGTATTGCAGAATCCTGACATACTGAAAATAAAAGATCAAAAACTCCAGAAGGACAGCGTTCAGCTCAACAGAATTACCGCTGAGCTTCAGCGTATCAGCATGTCGATGCGCATGGTTCCCATTAAGAACACGTTCCAAAAGATGATCAGGCTGGTGCGCGATCTTTCCAAAAAATCGGGAAAAGAAGTCGTTTTGACAATGAAGGGGGAGGAGACCGAGATCGACCGAAACATGGTCGAAGAGATATATGAGCCTCTCGTGCACATGATCCGAAACTCGATTGACCATGGCATCGAAATGCCCGAGGAGCGTTCCAGGGCAGGCAAAGACCCAGCGGGAACGATACTTATTTCCGCCGAGCAGAAGGGCGGCAACATCGTTATCTATATAGAGGACGATGGACGGGGGCTTGACGTCAAAAGAATTCGCGATAAGGCAGTCGAACGGGGAATAATCAGTGCGTCCGATCAACCCGATGAGAAGGCGATCTTCGATCTGATTTTCCACGCCGGGTTTTCGACTAAGGATAAGGTGACCGAAGTCTCCGGCCGTGGCGTTGGAATGGATGTAGTAAAAAAATGCGTCGAACGCCTCCGCGGAAAAATGGAAGTCTCCAGCCAGCTCGGCAAGGGGTCTTCCTTTCAAATGAAAATTCCGCTCACGATGGCCATCATCGACGGGATGATAATAGAAATCGGGACTGAACGGTTTATCGTGCCGACAATTGCTCTCAAGGAATCCCTGAGGACGTCGAAGGAGGCGTACTTTACCGTTCAGGGCAGAGGTGAACTGGTTAAAGTTAGAGATTCCCTGATGCCGCTTGTGCGCCTGCACAACTTTTTCAATGAAGAACCAAAACACCGCAACCCTTGGGAGGCACTGCTCCTGGTGGTCACCGAGGGCCAGAATTCCTATTGCCTGCTGGCCGATGGTATTGTTGGCAGGCAGGAGGTCGTGATCAAGAGTCTCGGAGGCCTTTTTCGGCAATTGCCGGGGATTTCGGGGGGCGCCATACTGGGAGATGGTAAGGTTGCACTGATAATCGATGTAAAAGGCATAATCAGCCTATACGAGGAAAGCACAAGATGACGACATTGGAACCACAGGATTGGAATGAGTTGGTCGGGCTTCTCAAAGATACGGAAGAAAGCCTGTCGGCCCTGAGCGTCGGGGACGGCGAAAAAGAGATGGAGAAATCCCGCCGATCTCTTTTGTCATTTCATTCTACAGCGGCCATGCTTGGACTGGAGAGTTTGGCGAAGGCTGGACTCGAACTCCAGGAATTCCTGACCTGCAAAGTCTCGCCGGACAACATAGACTCCATTGCCGCATTGGGCTTCGCTGTAAGCTCACTCGCCGACCAGATGCGAACTTCTAAAAACGGCGGCGGGAACGCACAAATCGATCTTGACGAAATACTGGACATATTGGGACCATCGGAGACAACTGCGCGCGCCCTTGACGAAGATGAATTGCCTCTTGAGTTTGTGCCGGAGATTTCCGGAACAATAGATGAAACACGCCTTGAAGCTCTCGATGGGACCGCAGACAATGCCGGTTTCAGCAACCTGAGTGAGTTGGTGAGGGGTTGGGGCGGCGAGTTGTCCGTGACCTGCGATGGCGCCTCCGGCTATAAATTCAACCTTGCCTTCTCGGGTTCGGCCGAATCCCTGAAAAGAATCGAAATGATCCTCAGTGCCCGGGACCCTTCAGGAGTGGAGCAGCTTTGTCCTGCAGGAGATGCAGGTCTCGAGAAGGTGATCGCCCGGGGCAAGGAGTTCATGGACGCTTTTTCCTCGGCCGATCTCCCGCGTGCGCAGGAAATCCTGCTCAACCTGGCAGATCACCAGAACCTCTCCTCGGGCCTCTATAAAGAGATTGGCAGCCTGGCCAGGGGCCTGCACGATTCAATACGCGGCTTTCTCAGCAACCTTGACCCGTCCCTGCAGGATATTGTGGAGGATAAGCTCCCCGATTCCGGGAACCGCCTCGAACACATGATGGAGATGACGGAGAAAGCGGCCATAACCACCCTGGATCACGTGGAAGCCATGCAGGAGCGGCTTTCGAGCGAAGTGGAACAGATCTCGAGCTTGCGCGCGCTGCTCGGAGGCCTGAATGCGATAAGCGATTCGGCCGGAAGAAAACTCGCACAGGGATCACAAGTCCTGGATGCCATGGAAACGATAATAGGCCAACACCGCTCAGACCTGGACATAATCCTTACCGCTCAGGACTACCAGGATTTAAGCGGTCAGATCATTCTCAAGATTACCCAGTTGCTCAAGGATATGGAACTCAAGCTTGTCAACTTGATCCGCACGTTCGGAGTAAAGACTGAAGCCAGAAGTGCGAAGACGAGCGGCGATCTCTATGGTCCGGCGCACGCCGCTGTGGAAAACGCGGTGCAGTCTCAAGATGAGGTCGATTCCCTGCTGGCCGATTTCGGTTTCTAGATCACACACCGCCTGGCGGCGAGCAGGGCCGGTCTACGTCTGCGGTTCCGAGCTCTTTGCGATATACTTGAATATCTGTTTGAATACGCCCTCGAGGATTTCCGGGGCGATAAAGTAGCCGGGCATTTCCTGATAAATGGAAGAAGTGATCTCCCTGGCGGCAGCGTCGATGTCGCCGGCGTTACGCCTGAAGCTTTCCAGGAGCCGCGCTTTCCATCTCGATGCCTCTTCGATCGTATCGGAGACGATTGTTTGCGCTTCATCTCCGGTTATGTAGCCGTAGTGATCGGCGCAAAACAAATTGACTTTCAAAGACCTCAGTTTTTCCAGGCTGTTTAGAAATTGGTCGATGTTGGTGTTCATGGAAGGGAAGAGTTTATCCGAAAACGGTATGCCGATCGCGTCAGACGCGAAAAGTATGCCTGCATTGGGCTCGTAAGCAGAAATTGAACAGTTGGAGTGCCCCGGAGTCTCATAAATTTTCAGCGCTGCCCCGCCCAGGTCAATGATGTCGCCCTCCAGGACGGGAGCTGCTTCTATATCGGCTCGCCATTCGAGATCGAAACCTCTGAGTGATTCACTCATTTCCCCGGCGCTCAACCAGTTGTAGCTGTTTATGAATTCGATCGCCTTTGGCTTCTCGAAAGTCTTGACGGCCGCTTGCGATGCGAGTACTTCAATTGCCGGGTAATTCCTCTTGAAATAGGGGACTATCCCCACGTGGTCGAAATGTGAATGGAGGATTAAAAGCCTGGTGATTTCACCGGGGTCGATCCCGAATTCACTCATCTGGGCCAGAACCTCAGGAAGAATGTAGCTCATTCCACCATTGATCAACGCCGTCCCGTGGTCCCCTCGGAGCAAATAGACCCCTGATTCCTCGGCGCCGAGGAACCATAAGTTACTATCGATTTTGCCGGGTTTTCGAAATCGCATCTCATACCCCCCTCAGTATTTTAATATCTCAACCTGGTAGTATCCATACCCGCGCGGCTACTTTCAAGCAAATATTCATTTACGGGCTCGATGATATGAGATAATACGCCACAAAAGAATCGGTCGGATGAACTTTCCCAATCGATTCATGAGCAGTTGAGAGGAGTGAATCAGTGAGGACTATAAAGATTTCCGAGGTGAGGTTGACCGAGGAAGAAATACAGGCCGCCGTTGAGGTGCTGAAGTCCGGAAATCTGCGCCAGGGTGGTCAGTGTGAGGCTTTCGAACACGAATTTGCGCTCAAGGTGGGCGCGCGTTATGCGGTCAGTTGCGCCAGCGGCACGGCTTCCCTCCATTTGGCGTATATGGCGTTCCTGAGACCGGGCGATGAAGTCCTTGTGCCTTCCTTCACCTTTATGGCGACCGGTTCCATGGTGGCGATGAGCGGGGGGCGGCCGGTGTTCTGTGAAGTCGACCCTGATACGTTTCTGATTGACCTTGAAGATGCCGGGAGGCGCATCACCGGGCGCACCCGCGCTATTTCGCCGGTCCACCTCTTTGGTAATCCGCTCGATATAGCCGCTGTGAACGATCTTGCTATGCGTCACAATCTTATCGTCGTCTGGGATGCCGCCCAGGCGCATGGGGCAGCCTGGAAGGGACGAGATATTGGCTCACTCGATGATTTTGTCTCCTATTCGTTTTATCCCTCCAAAAACATGTTTGTCGGCGAAGGGGGAATGGTATGCACAAATAACAAGCCATATTACCAAAGAATGCGCTCCATGCGCAGCCACGGTGAAACCGGCAGGTATTACCATACCTCTCTCGGTCACAACTACCGGATGACCGATGTCGAAGCGGCCATTGGACGCAAACAGCTCCTGAGACTCGATGAGATGCTCGTCAAAAGGCGGCTGAACGCCGAAATCTTGACCGCCGGCCTGGCGGATGTTCCTGGTATTCGACCTCAGAAGGTCACCTCTGGAGGGGTTCACGCCTGGCATCAATACTGCCTTGTCGTTGATCCCGATCAATTCGGTTGCAACCGAGACTCTCTGGCTGAAAGACTCAAGGAAAAGGGAATCGCCACCGGGGTGCACTATCCGCGGGGCTTGCATCAACAGCCTGTCTTTGAAGAACTCTATGGTCCATTAAAGCTTCCGGTCACTGAAGCAATAACTGAAAAGATCCTGGCAATACCTGTACACCATGGTTTAGCGCCTGATGACGCCAGTACTGTCGTGGAAGCGCTCAGAGAATGCCATCGCGGCTGTTGAGTGACCGCGCCGGTTTCCCGTATTAATTATCACGTGGACCTTTGCGAGATGTCCGGTTACAAAGAGACGGGGCCGCTATACGATAACCTTTAGTCTTTGACTTCGTTGGATTTACCGGTGGTGCTCGCCTTGGTATCAGCCTCAATAGCGCGGGTCTTGACAATATCGAGCAGAGCTAACGCGGCGGCGGCCCTTTCCGGGTTTATCGCCTGATAATAGCTAAGGACTCTTTGGGATACTTCCTCATGAGTAAATGGCTTGACGATATATCCCTGAATTCCAAGCTCCAGGCAATCCAGGAAAGCGCCTCTATCGGATAAGGACGCTGCCATTATTATGGCAGTGTCCGCACTTTGCATCTTTTCCCTGATCGCCTTGAGAATCGAATAGCCGTACTTCCCCGGGAGCGTGACGTCCAGAAGCAGAATGTCCGGCTTCCATTCCCGATAAACTTCCAGAACGTCATTGCCGTCAGTGAGGAAACGTTTTTCAAACACTTCCTCGATTAAGCCGATCTTGTAAATCAATAAAGCAGACTTGTCGCCCTCTGCGATCAGTGTCTTAATTTTATCGAACGCTACGGACCCCTGCATGCCTAACCTCTTGAAATCGACCGATCGATAGAATGGCATTTCATCTTGTCCGGTTATGTCGGCTGTTCACTCATTTCAGTTTTTCGAGGTACTTTTGGTACGAGTCGTCTTTGGGGCGGGCAACCTCGCTGGGGAAAGACTTCCCCTGATGCGTTTGTACGCAAAAGCCGGGCTGCACCTCCAAAAAAGCCGCCTCAAGCGGATCGAGTCATAAATGTGGGCAATGAAATATAGTCTTTGGTGTGTGCGGGTTCATGTTTATCGTGAAAAGGGCAGGCTTGCTATCGGGTGAAGGTCTTAATCTCCGTAGGGATAAAGCTGTATATTTCAGAAGCTGACATCTTGCGGAGGCAGGAGATAAGTGGCTCGGATCAACGGACAAGCATTCAATTGGAAGCAAAGATCAAAACAACCCGGATTCAACGACGTATCTCACGAGACCCGATGTCTTATGGATGCCCAGCTTTCGCATGATCCTCGACCTGTGGGTCTCCACCGTTTTCTTGCTGATAAAGAGCTTTTCTGCGATTTGGGATGTCGTTAGTGCGGAACTGATCAATTGTAATATCTCATGCTCCCGCTTTGTGATTGCCCGTGGCTCATCCGGCATGGCCTTGCGCTTTTCCCGGACCCCTGAAATCCCCTTCGATATGGTCATTACCGAACTGACGTTGCCCGTTTCGTCACCGACCGGCGAGATATGCTCCAGCAGATAAAATGTCTCCCCTCCGAGCTTCAGCTCGCTCGAAACAGTCAGGTCCCTGCCGGCCCCAATGGCTTTCCTGATCCGTTCACAGATTTTGTCGGCCGCCTCGCTTTCGAAAAAATCATAGGGGGTTTTTCCGATAATGGCTCCCGGCATCCCGACATTGCCGGGCAGGGCCCTTATTGAAAGGTACTTTCCATTTTGATCCTGCACCGTCACTACATATTCAGCCCGTGCCAGGAGGAGCTTCATGTCTTTCGCATTTTCCTTTCTGATCTCCTCGGCGTCAGGACGCCCCTTGAGATCCCGCGCGAGGAATAGACAGCCCGTGGTGTTTCCCGACCCGTCGGTCAGAGGGGATACGGTGACAAGGAAGGGGCGCCCCAGAAGGTTTGACTGAAAATCCGCCGGACCCTGCCGGTCAATGAGCCTCGACCTCTGCAGGGGACATGACTCCGGAGGGCATTTCGTTCCTAACGTTTGATGGCAAATTAGGCTATGCAGATCGTGCAGGCGAATTCCCAGGTGTTCTGACAGTGCCCTGTTTGCTCTTTTGATTTGGAAATCGAGATCGATAACCGCCAGGAGGTCGGGCATCGCGTCAACGGCTTGCAACCATTCAGCCCTGGAGTGCGCTATAAGCTCCTCCTTGCGCTTCAGTTCGCATATGTCCCGGACAATGCCCAGAACCGAGGATATCTTTGCGGACCCTTCGGTGATCGGCGTCAGCAGGGCATGTAGCCAAATTTCACGACCCGGTTGTCCGAGCCGGCGTTCAACGGACAATGACTTACCGGACTTAAAGACCGTTTCAACCGGCTCCCTCAAAGCCTCGTAAATATCTGTGCAGGCAAGCTCGTGCAAAGGACTTGCGGGTCGAGAAAATTTTGCGGATGTTTGAGATACACTACAGAACCGGAGGGAGCGGTCCTCGTCGATGATGAAGATGACATCCTCGGCAGACTCGGTTATCTGCCGAAGGAGATCAACGGCTTTTGCCCCTGGCTGCTCCGGGTCACCTTCATTCTTCATTGCGCACTATCGTCATCAGGGCTGTTCGTTAAATGATTGAGCGCTTCCGCAATTTCGCTGTCCAAGAGCACCTGGTTTCTCCTCTGCGCGATGGAAAAACGTTTGTGCGCTAAAGCCTGGCTGAACCTCCACAAACCTCGCATCAAGCGGACCGAGTCATAATGGAGAAAATAAAACATGATGTTTTTTTAGTCTATCATGAAAAGCGAAGGCTTACCATAGGGGAAAGTCTTAACCTTCGTAGGGATAAGGCTGTATATTTCAGAAGCTGACATCTTGCGGCGGCAGGAGATAAAAACCACAAACAGGCTCGGATTAAGGGACAAGCATTCAATTGAAACTAAAGATCAAAACAAACCGGATTTAACGGCGTATCTCACAAGATCCGATGTCTTATGGATGCCCAGCTTTCGCATGATCCTCGACCTGTGGGTCTCCACCGTTTTCTTGCTGATAAAGAGCTTTTCTGCGATTTGCGATGTCGTTAGTCCGGAACTGATCGATTGTAATATCTCATGCTCCCGCTTTGTGAGCTCCCGTGGCACATCCGGCATGGCCTTGCGCTTTTCCGGGACTCCTGCATTCCTTTTCGATATGGTCATTATCGAACTGACGTTGCCCGTTTCGTCACTGACCGGCGAAATATGCTCCAGCAGATAAAATGTCTCCCCTCCGAGCTTCAGCTCGCTCGAGAAAGTCAGGTCCATGCCGGCCTCGATGGCTTTCCTGATCCGTTCACAGATTTTGTCGGCCACCTCGGTTTCGAAAAAATCATAGGGGGTTTTTCCGATAATGGCTTCCGGCAACCGGATATTGCCGGGCAGGGCCCTTATTGAAAGGTATTTTCCATTTTGATCCTGCATCGTCACTACATATTTTGCCCGTCCCAGGAGGAGCTTCATGTCTGCCGCATTTTTCTGTCTGATCTCCTCGGCGTCCGGACGCCCCTTGAGATCCCGCGCTAGGAATAGACAGCCCGTGGTGTTTCCCGACTCGTCGGTGAGAGGGGATACGGTGACAAGGAAGGGGCGCCCCAGAAGGTTTGACTGAAAATCTGCCGGACCCTGCCGGCCAATGAGCCTCGGCCTCTGCAGGGGACATGACTCCGGAGGGCATTTCGTTCCTAGAGTTTGATGGCAGATTAGGCTATGCAGATCCTGCAGGCGAATTCCCAGGTGTTCTGCCAGTGCCCTGTTTGCTCTTTTGATTTGGAAATCGAGATCGATAACCGCCAGAAGGTCCGGCATCGCGTCAACGGCTTGCAACCATCCGGCTCTGGAGTACGCTATAAGCTCCTCTTTGTGCTTCAGTTCGCATATGTCCCGGACAATACCCAGAACCGAGGATATCTTTGCGGACCCTTCGGTGATCGGCGTCAGCAGGGTATGGAGCCAAATTTCACAACCCGGTTGTCCGACCCGGCGTTCAATCGACAAAGACTTACCGGACTTAAAGACCATTTCAACCGGGTCCCTCAAAGCCTCGTAAATATCTGCGCAGACAAGCCCGCGCAAGGGACTTCCGGATCGAGAAAATTTTGCGGATGTTTGAGATCCACTACAGAACCGGAGGGAGCGGCCCTCGTCGATGATGAAGATGACATCCTCAGCAGACTCGGTTATCTGCCCAAGGAGATTAACGGTCTTTGCCCCACCAGAGTCCATCGTTGCTCCGTATGCTACAGTGCGTGTTTTTTATGCAAATATCGTGCAAAATATTTTTACTATGTCTGATCGGATACTTATAGATTTAGAAGGTCGGGAGGCACGTCAAGATTTGTAAACTTTCCCGACACGCGCCAAGGTGCGCGTATCTCGAAAACCGGAATCCATAAGGCTTTAGAGCTCATCGTGAATATGTAAAGAATTCCGACGATAATTGTTCCTTTTTTTCAATTCGGGACGCCACGCCACTGAGGATACTTAATGTGGCCGGTTTGTTTCTCATTAGTAACCCGCCCGGAACAACTCGCCTCGCTGGCGTTCATCGGGCCTCCGAAAGATTGTTTGACACCTGACGGAATTAGTAGTAGAAGTCTCCGGTCAATTGACGCCCCCCTGAGGTGTGGCGCCCAAGACTCCAGAAAAGGATTCCTCAACTCTTGGAACGCGTGAGAGTGTTTTTCAGTGGTTAAAAGATGGGATTTCGATCAGACAATTAGATGTTCTTCCTTTGCAATGCCGGAAGGCGCTGAGGAATATTACTTTACGTTTACAAATAATGAAGTCGGATCCTTTGATAAAGCAATTGCAGGATTATGTGAAAAATATCAATACGTGACTAAATATCTCGGTCTTTCGGAGCAGACTCTTGTTTTCTCCCGCCTGCATGTCAGCGATATTGTAAATCAAAAGAACCTGCTCGTAAAATCCGAGCTTTTTCACCATATTGGACATGGCGTCGTCTCTGTAATACAGCAAACTCCTCTTACACCCGATGCTCTGGTCCTTTTTTCTTATCATTTGAGAAAGAGAACAGGGAAGTTTCAAAAGGAATTTCCAGACAACGGAAGCGTACCGTGGCGCACCGGCATGGTCGTTAAGGGCGATCATTACTCAATGGTGTGGACTTCCAATCTGGCGGAAGCACGACCTTTTGATTCAAAGCAGCAGTCAGAGCTGATTTTCAAATCTTTTTGCGCTTTTATGGATCGATACAATCTGAATGTGCGGAAAAACCTGGTGCGGACCTGGATATATGTGAGGGACATCGACAACCATTATGCCGGGATGGTCGAAGCGCGCAAGGTCTTTTTCAATTCACAGGGGCTTTGCAGCGAATCCCGCTTCGTGGCAAGCACGGGAATAGAGGGCAGGAGCGCCGAGACTGGAGCCATCGTTAGCATGGACAGTCTTTCGCTTGGAAATATCGACGAGGAGCAAATCGTTACGATGGACGCACTGGAGCATCTCCCGCGTACGTTACATTATGGGGTGACCTTTGAGCGAGGTCTGAGGATCAGGTTTGGCGATCGCTCGCACCTGCTGATTTCAGGAACGGCCAGCATCGATGAAGACGGAAAAATAGCGCATGAAGGCGATATCGAAAAACAGACCCATCGGACGATCGATAATGTGGAGGCCCTCTTGCGCGGTCAGAACGCCGCGCTGAACGATATGGCCTATGCGCTGTGTTACTTACGCAATCCCAAGGATTATGAATGTGTGGAAGAAATACTGAATGCACGCCTCCCCGGAAATATTCCCCTCATTGTCGTCGAGGCCGCTGTCTGCCGGCCGGCGTGGCTTTTGGAGATGGAAGGGGTTGGAATAATCGCGGATGCCAATCCTTTTCCTCCTTTCATGTAAATAGCTCCAGGAAAGGACAGGGGTAATAGTTTGAAAATATTGGGGGTAATACCTGCGCGGTACGATTCCACCCGCCTCCCCGGTAAGGTATTGCGGGATATAGCAGGTAAACCGATGCTCTACTGGGTCTATAGGAACGCTCGTCAATCTAAGCTGCTGGCAGATCTGCTGGTAGCCACCGACAGCGGGAAGGTACTGCAGTTTTGCGAGCAGGAGGGAATCCCCGTCATGCTCACGGGCCGGCATCCCTCGGGAACCGACCGGCTGCGAGAGGTGATGGAGCGGGTTGATGCGGACATTTACATCAACATTCAGGGGGACGAACCAATGCTGCGCCCGGACCACCTGGAGGCCGTTCTGTCGCCGTTTCTGACAGGCGACGCCCGGGTGGCGACCCTCAAAGTTGCCGTTGATGAGGCCGCTGCGCAGGATCCCAATAACGTGAAAGTCGTAACTGACGATTTCGGACGAGCGCTCTATTTTTCGCGTCACCCGATTCCCTTCGACAGGGATGGCACGGGCGGGGTCAAGCGCTACAAGCACATAGGCATCTATGCATATACACGGGCAGCCCTCACCCTTTTTCATTCGCTGCCGGAATCATCCCTGGAATCGGCGGAGAAGCTCGAACAACTGCGCTTGCTGCAAAACGGCATTGCAATTCACGTTGTAGAGACTCCCCATGACACCGTGGGAGTGGACACCGAGGCCGATCTTCAGCGGGTAAATCTTCTGCTGTCAGGGTCTGATACGGAGTTGCATTCAAAATGATCACTGGGAGGCGACGCAGGCGTACACCATAGTACGTCGAGGAACCGGCGGCGAAGCCAACACGGTGAGCTTTTGAATGCGACCTCGTATGAACGCGGATAGAGTTCAATGTATCTAATATACAGCCTGCTTCTGGGTGCCTGGATCGCTTTCATGATCCCTGTTTTCCTATACAGGGCGTTGCGTTACGGCAAGTACCTGCAGGGCTTGTCCCAACGGTTTGGCCGGCTCCCCGAAAGCCTGCGCTCGGACGGACGGCCGACTTTCTGGTTCCATTCGTGTTCAGTGGGCGAAACCCTGAGTATCCAGCCGCTGGCGGCCCAGCTTCACCTTCGTTTCCCGGAAGCCCGCTTTGTCTTTTCGACGATAACCAAAACAGGCCAGGCAATGGCGCGGCAGCGGTTTTCATCGTACGGTCCGGGCAATACCTTCTATTTTCCAATAGATCTCATATCTGTTTGCCGGCATTTTCTGGACTGGATCCAGCCGACGGTCATCGTGATCATCGACACCGAGATCTGGCCGAACCTCTTGAATCAGGCGCACCTGCGCGGCGTTCCCATTGCAATGGCCAACGGCCGCATTTCGCCCAAATCTTTTCGCCTCTACCGCATCGTGAGTCCCCTGCTGCGAAGGGTGTTCGATAGCTATAGCGTGCTCTTGATGAAATCCGAGGATGACGCCGAGCGCATTCGAATGGCCGGAGCCTCGCCCGATAAGGTCATCGTAAGCGGTAACATCAAGTATGACAAGGAAGTGGTGGAACAGGAACTGAGGGAGGAGGTGGCTCAATCCCTGGACGAAGCGCTCGGGCTTACGTCCGGAGGTAGAGGCCTCATCGTAGCCGGCAGCACGCACGCGGGCGAGGAACAGATACTGATCGAGGTGTTGCGCCGGATAAGGCTTAGTCCCGGGCTCGGGAAGACAAGGCTTCTTCTGGTGCCGAGGCATCCCGAGCGCTTCGATGCGGTCGCGGATTTGGCGGCCCGTGCAGGTTTTCGGGTCAAGAAGCGCTCTGACAATAATAAGGCGGCAACAGGGGCGGATGTGATGGTGCTGGATACAATCGGGGAACTTGCCACGGCCTACCGGTTCGCCACCGTCGCCTTCGTGGGCGGAACATTGATCCCCCACGGCGGACAAAGCATCCTCGAACCTGCATGGTATGCCAAGCCTATCGTAATCGGGCCTTCAATGGAGAACTTTCGGCAGATCGCCAGGGATTTCCGTGATCGAGGCGCCATAAGACAAATCGAGGCGACCGGCTCGGACAAAGAAGCACAGATCGAAGAGCTGACGGATGCATTCGTGTCGCTGCTCGAAGACGAGAGGACGCGAACGGCCATGGGGTATGCGGCCTACTCGGTTTTTGAAAACAACAGGGGGGCGGCTCGGTTGACGGTGGACAAAATTGCGGCCCTTTACAAAGAGGCGATGAGCCAATGAGTTTTCTGGGGCATATCAGCGTATGTGAAACTCATGGAATCCGCCGGTTTCTTTATCCTCTTTCGCTGGAAATCCCCGCATCGCTGCTCGATCCGGCCGGCGGCCCCGGGCTCATAATGCCGGACGGCCGTCAAATTCCACTGCAGGTGACGCCGGGCGCCACTGACCCCGACCTGTATCGGAGGCTTGATTTCGCGGTCTCACTTGCGCCCCTGGAGAAAGTGGAATTAAAGCTTTTCACGGGCGGCAAGGCTCCGCAGCCAAGCCCGCCGCTGCCTTCGGCAGCGGCGCTGTCAGCCCTGAGCTTCACGCCCGAAGCCGAAGGCCTCGGGCAGGTCGACCGCGGCGTCACGCCGCCCGCCCACGCCGGACTGGACGATCCCTTGCAGATAAAGGAAGACAAGCGGTTCCGAAGTACGCAGAAGCGTTTTTCGGCCGAGTTCGACCGGTGTGGAACGCTCCATGAGGTCATCTATGATTCGGTGCCGCATTTGCGGGGGCCGGCCGCCTTCATCCGCAACGGGTGCCGGGCCTCTCTTAAGGGGGCTTCGGCGTTCGCGGTCGGCTTTCCTCTGAGCGCGCGCGTGAAGGCGGCGGGACAATACCCCGACGGGTGCGGGGCCGTTACGCACCTGGAGACAACCGCCTGTAAATCCTGGGTCATGCTGACGCACTTCCTTTCACGGACTCAGGCCGGGGACGAACTGGTCTTTAATCTGCCGCTGGCGGTTTCCTCGTCCGTTGTGACGTGTGATTTCGGCGTGGGTGGCGGAATATATGGGAGCCTCCAGGCGGAAACCTGCCCGAAGATGGTCTGGCAGAGTGAGTTCTTACACTCTGGAGCGGTGCGCTGGTCAATCGCCTCGGGCGGCAGAACCGACTACGTTGGAGAAGTCCAAACGGCTGACGAATACATGCGGCAGCGATGGTTCCACCAGGTTGACGGGGACAAGGCCCTGGCAGTGGCTGTTACGCAAATTCCCGGGTGCTGCAGGGAAATGAATGTCTCTCTCGGCGCCGATGGGGATATCTCTGTCGCGTTTAGAATCGGCGAAGCCGACGGCGACTCGGCGGCCTTCGGCTTATGCTGTCACTTCTTGAATAATATCCCGGCGATCGCAGCGGCCACCAACCCGCAATCGATTCTCATGCCCCCGGTCGTCACCAAAGACTTCTAGAGCCCGTTTCGGCATGTGATCTCGATCATCGGCAGAGCACACGTGCTCTTGAGACGCGCTCTTGAGATTGACAACCCGGCATTCCACAAGCATGCTTTGTTGACCGGACCAAATCTGAAACCTCCACCGAATCGGGCTGGGGGTGAGATTCCAGGCGGAGCCGTAGTCAATCCGGTTTGAGTGGGATGATTATCCATGCCCACAGCCGAAGTTTCTTTAATATGGCATAAGCTAGGTATTTCAATGTAAAGGCAGGTGAAACAAATGGGCGCCACATTAACAATTAGAGAGGACTTGGCTAGAAGGTTGGAATCCCTGGCAAAAGTTACTCACCAGTCAAAATCCTCTTTGGCATCCCTAGCCATCGAGGATTTTTTGACGGTTCAGGAATGGCACATACGTGCAATAAATGAAGGCATTGCTACAGCGGATAAGGGCGATGTCGTCAGCCATGAACAGGCGCTTGGCGAACTGAAAAAGTGGGGCCCGCATGCACCTTGAGTGGACACGGCCTGCACTCGGGGACCTAAACGAGGCCGGAAGTTTTATCGCATCCGACAATCCTCATGCAGCACAGAGGATGGCGGAGAGGATCCGGGAAGCGGTAGAGTATCTGCTGGAACATCCAAACATGGGCAAGCCGTGACGAGTTTCAGGGACAAGGTAACTCGTCGTATCCGGCACCCCCTTTATTGTGGTTTATCGCGTGGCGATTCCAGCCGTTCAGATATTGCGAGTGCTTCACCATGCAAGGATCTGGCCCACTGTATAAGACGCGTCATGCTGAGTCCTGACAAATCGACCGGAACTCATGCATGGCATCCCTGCGCATATGTATCATTAGTCTTGGCGATCTTACGACCACCCTTGATCCGAGTACCACGGGACGTAAACTTCAGATATTAGGGCCAAGTCAAGGAGCATTGAAGCCAACCAGTCCACTTTGCGGGTATAGCCTGAAACCCACTTTGCTTTAGCAGGGCCACGCAAGCCTGACAAGGTCTGCTTCCTGCGGTCCCGCCGCTCACCTCTTCACCTGGATAAAGTTCCTCACCGGTGTATCGGCAGCAGGTACGAAAACACCCTCCTCGGTCCTGTCGAACAGCAGAGGCTCCATCATCAATACGCCCCCGAACGTATCGTCGGCGCTCATGGCGTGATCGCGCTTCCTGTACTGGAAATGATAGCTGATCAGAAGCGTATCGTTGCTCCTCTCCCACACCGTGAAATAAGTGCTGCCGGACGGTATGCCTTCCGCCGAAAGCAGTTCGCTCAGCCAGAAGGCGTCAAAGCTCTGTGGTGCGATCTTGCGATATACGCAATACATCTTTCCCTTGGGATCGATGATTTCAAGCTTGTATTCGCACTCGCTGTCATAATGCTTCCAAAGCGAGCAATTGGTCACGATATAGAGTGTGTCGTATTCTTCGGAAACTATACAGGGTCCGAACCTGTCGGTAACCTGGATCGGGCTGTATTCGTACTGATGACACATCGGGTTGAGTCTGTCGATATAGAAGGGAAGATTGGGGTCTTCGTACCCGCTGGCCGGCGCCGTACAGATGTAGGGGTGGTCTTTATGCTTGAATCCAACGATGCTGATGGCGCGCCGGGGCACCTCCTTCAATCCTTTTCGGGGCGCGAGGCCGAAAAGTCCCGAATCGATCCGGACGCCGTGCCGCCGTGCGTAATCCTGCAGGTTCAAAAACTGAGGGCTGCGGCCGTCGATCGTCTCATCTTTCGAGAACACCACCTCGCCCTTGGCGTTTCTGAAAATAAAGGTGAAATCGTTGATCTTGCAAAATGTGGAAGACAGTAAGCCGAGATAAGTATCGATTTCGAAACTCTTGTCGAGCATGGGGAACTGGATAACCCATGGATCGGCATCGAACCTCTCGAGCATCTGCAGGTAATCGGCCTGGTAACAATCGGTGGGAACGGCCCAGTGGCAGGCATCGGAGCCGGTTTGATGACTTGTGTTGATGTACTGTTTCGTTCCTTTGGGATGTATGTAGTAATTGGGCCGGTGGAGCGGTGTGTCAGTGGTGATCAGGTAAAAAGCGCTGTTTACGCCTTCCAGGGATATGTCCCTGAACAGATCGGATATGTTCTGGTAGGACATCTGCCGAGCCGGGACCGTAGCGGTCGATCTTTCTATGGCTATTTCCTCGCCGTTCCGGTTGAAGTGAAGGAGCACTCTCGGATGAGAATCGACATCATTATCGTTATAGAAGCACAGGGTGAGGTCCAGGTCCGGCTCCACGGGCATATAGCCGCGGGAGAAAACCACACCGGCTGCCCACTGGTCCCAGCCGGACTGGTGGTTGCTGCAAACCCCCGCCTCGCTGATGTAATCGGCCCAGTAATGCATAAAGGGCTGAATCCGGGACTGCAGGTTCTCCACTTCCACTATCACCCGCATATACCCTTCAAATTGGCCCAGGTTGAGGTCCCTGCTGTCGACCACAGCCAATCCGCCTGCCGGGATGATACGCTGGCCGGCTGCCCTGACGGTGCCGTCGCACTCCCTTATCGTGTAGCGTAGATCGACCGGAAAAAGCGTCCTGTATTTACGATCGAAGTAGTTGCTGATCTGCACCAGCGTCTCGGTCTCGCCTGAAAAAAAGTCCATGTACGTGCTGATGAGGGTGGTCTGGCTTCCGTAGAGCCTGCAAATAATCTGTTGTTCGTTGCCTGTCAGCATCAGGGCATGATTGAGAGCGAAGGCCGCGGCGCGCAGGGTGGATAGAATCAGCCACCCGTCACAGGATGGGACCGGGCCGCGCCCCTTTATCAACTGAACTTCGTGGCCGGCAAGGTTTGTGCCGACCAGGTTGATATCGAAAGTAAAGAAGCCGCACAGGTCGAAGTCGCGCAGGTCGGGCAGGTCTTGGGCCGCCGAAGTGTGATCTGCAAGCACGGCGTAGCGCTTCACACCGTAAGTGTTGAAGACGTCCCGCACATATTCCGCGCCCCTGCTTATGTCCCTGTCTCCTGATCGAAGTATGCCGTGGGTCAATGATTTCTCACGGAGCATTGGCTTTCTTCTGCCTCCTCTATTTGAAGGAAAGGATGTATGCAAAGGTTAAAGGCAAGGAACCTGAAAGTTTTCTCACTTTACCTTAACGGGGATAGTTTCGCAAATGCATTGAGAAGGCGTCCCTCGAACGCCCGCCGCGATTCATGGGCACGCATCGCGGGACGACTTACGCGCTGCGCGTATGACGCATATTATGCAAGTCTCCATCTTACGGGGGATTCGCCCTCGGCGATTCACGCTTCATCCGGGTTAAAGGTTGCATCGGGGTCCAGAAGAGGGGAAAAGTAAGTAGTTTCTCCCAACGGTTCCGCAGACGGGACAAAAACCTTGGATGGAGATGCAAATGAGGCCAGCTTCTCAATGTAATCTTTCTTATAGCCGTCCACCGTGAACATCCCGTCTCCCCTTGCCGTTTGCATCGCACTCTCCAACTGGGCGAGTTTGTTCTCCCGGATAATATTCTTGACCGCTGCCGTGCCCCTCAATATGGACAGAACAGGAACGCGGAATCCCGCCTTCTCGATGTACTCCAAATGCTGGACTATCAACCATGCCACTGTCGCGCCAAGTTGAGTGCGAACCGCATCCTGTGCGTCAGGCGGAAATGAATTGAACATGCGGTAGAGCGCGTCCTCCGAATTACTGGAATGGAGCGACGCTAGGACCAGATGGCCCGATTCGGCGGCGTTCAGGGCCAGTCTGATTGTTTCGGGATCGCGCAATTCTCCCACTACTATCACATCCGGGTCCTCCCGCAAGACATCGATGAGCCCCTGTCTGAAGGAGTGTATATGAGTGCCGAGTTCGCGCTGCTCGATGAAGGATCGGTTCGAAACCAATTTGTATTCTATAGGGTCTTCCAGGGTTACTATGTGCCTCGCAAGCTTCTTATTCATTTCACCGATTATAGCCGCTGCCGTAGTCGATTTGCCGCTGCCTGTGGGACCGCATATCAGCACCAGGCCGGCGCGGATCTGGCTGATCTCATGAAGGGATGGATGAAGATTGAGGGCGGCAATACCGGGGACGGTGCCGGGCAGAATACGGATAGCAATGCTAAGGCCCCGGGCAGTACTGAAGATGTTCATGCGAAGGCGAACATTGCTGATTGACATTGCAAAATCGACCGACCAGCGTTCTTTGAGAATCTGGAGTTGCCGGTGGCTGAGAATCCTGCTGATAAAGGCATCCATTTCTTCGTGCGGCCAGAAGGATTCTTTGGTAAAGCTTATCACTCCGTCTTTTCTGAAAACAACAGGTTGTCCACCCGTAAGGTGTACATCGGAAAAGCCATTTTTTACACATGAATTCAGCAGTGTTTCGAATTTTCGCATATAATGCTCCCCTGCTCGAGATGATAAACCTCACCACTCGGCAACATCGGCAACAACCATTGGATACTTGAATCCAAAATCTCGATGTGCGTGATTTCGCTGACGATTTCAAAGGGACTGATCGAACGTTCCTGTGGCTGATGAGGACCATATCAGCGGAGCATTAGGCTGTCAATGGCCTGAAGGCCTCCGAAACGGTATCGATCTCCAGTCCCGGGGCAAAGTCAAAGAATTCCGCTGTTTTCTCAAATCACTTGCATGTTCGCTTGGAAAATCGTATGGTTTTGCCGCATACGGGGTTGTCCCGGGAGTTTTTTCGGGCAGAATCCGACACTCGAAATACGGTTTGGATGCCAATCATATTGTGGGGAAAAAACCATTAAGAAAGGGTCAAGATGAGAACGCTTCTATGCATGTTTTTGACTGTGGCGCTTTGTGCTATATCAGGTTGCTTTGTATTTGACCAGTATTCTTTTATGCAAAACTTAATTCTATCGGATGTCTATATGTTAATGATATGGAAATTGCAAAATCGGCTAACTTCGAAACAATAGACAAGTTAATCAAAGAAGAACGATGTTTCGTAATCCCCACAGACAAAGACGTTTTCATCAAGGACCGTGCCAAAGGTGATATTGTTAGTGCGCAACTTAGAGGATCGACAAAATTATTCTATACTGTGAGAAGCAATTTAGCCGAGCAATAGATTAACAGGATGGAAAGACCCTGCATATATGGCTTCTACTTGCCCTGGTGGGGGCAATCGAGGTCATCGGCGAGGCGGCTGTAGTAAGCGTCAAGCGAAAATAGACGCGCCTCCCCGATCGTGAAATGCCTTTGCCCCTCCTCCGGCAGCCGACTTCTGACGTCCGTTATAGCAAGCTTTCTGAAGAATCGCGTCGCACTATCCCCTGGATTATGCGTGAGCATGCCTGAGAATTGTACTGCGTTTGTCCCGACCATCTGATATTATGTCGCAAATTCGTCAGAGGGAGGCAAAGCTTCATGCGCGCGGTTGGTGACAAACACAGAGGGGCCATCACGCCCGAATTTGACCGCTCCATCAGCATTGATTTTCAGGGCGCAAAGATCACGTCCGATACAGGCTTTCTGCTGATGAGAGAAATGGATCAGCGTTTCAACATCCATGGCGGTGTGGAGTCTCTGATTGATGATCCAAAGAAATTGCAAAAACCAGTGCCATTGGGGTTTCACTTGCGTGTTTGATTGCGAAATCGTATGATTTTGCGGTCTATTGGGTTGTTCAAGGATTTTTTCAGGGCAGAATCCGACTCGAAAATGCGGTTCGGTATTCGCAGATAGTCAAGTTGATGCATTATTCAGGTTGAATACGATCAGAACGGCAAAGTGACCCACGGGTTCGATCTTGGCGAAGCGGAACGTCTCGTCTGCCACGGAGGTGTCGTTGGACTCTTCCAGCACAGGAGGTGATGGAGCTGTGCCCGCGGTGTCGGTGCTTGGATGACAATGAATAGCAGTGCTGCCTGGAAAGATCGAAGGAGAATGTCGTGCAACCAATCATTGCTGCTGCCCTTCTGCTACTGGTTTTTCTGTTCTCTATCCCGGCCTCCGGGTCTTTAGAAGAGGGGACTTCCATCGAGACCAAGAAGCTCGCCCAGTCCCAAAACGCTTTCGTAACCGATCTCTATGCTCAACTTTGCCGACAGCCGGGGAACTTATTCTTTTCGCCTCAAAGCATCGCCACCGCCCTAAGCATGACTTTCATCGGCGCCAAAGGGGATACCTCTGCCGAGATGGCCAAAGTACTGCACCTGCAGACCCTCCGTTCCAACAGTCAGAATGCAACGCTCACGTTGCAGAGTCTGGTGCTGGAGGAATACGCGAAGCAACGGAAGTTTTTCAATGAACCTCAGCAGGATGGTCTGGAGCTCCATGTCGCAAACGGTCTCTGGGTTAAGGCCAATTACCCTCTCAACCCGGAGTTTATCAAGGCCATTATGGGGAGTTTCAAGGGCAGTCTTGAGTCGGTCGACTTCAGTGACAAGCCTGCCGCCCGGAAGAAGATCAATGTATGGGTTTCGGATCAGACAAAAGATAAGATCCAGGACCTGATCGGCCCAAATGCTATCACACCCGATACCCGCCTGGTGCTGACCAACGCCATCTATTTCAAAGCCGCCTGGGAGACGCAGTTCAGAAAAGAAGCCAGCAGAAAGGAGAAGTTTCACGTTTCTCTCAACAGAGACGTTGACGCAGCAATGATGAAGCAAACACATTTTTTCGGCCTTGCCGAATTGGAGGGCTTCAAGCTCCTCGTCATGCCATACAAGGGTAATGAGGCATCCATGCTTGTCCTGTTGCCGGATAAGGTGGACGGATTGGCAGACCTGGAGAGGTCCCTGAGCGCGGAAAAGCTGGCTTCGTGGCTGGAAAAAAGCAAATCGGTCCGCGTGGCCTTATCACTTCCGAAGTTCAAGAACACCAGCGCGTTGAATCTGAACACCCCTTTGATAACCCTGGGAATGAAGAAGGCTTTTGCGGTCGGCCAGGCCGACTTCACCGGTATCGCCAACGTCCCGGGTGAGCCGCTTTACATTGGCCTGGTGATTCACAAGGCGTTCGTAGACGTCAACGAAGAAGGAACTGAAGCCGCTGCGGCTACGGCCGTTTCCATGCGAGCCGGAGCGGCCATGCGTCCAGTTGAGCCTTTTCCATTCGTGGCCGACCATCCTTTTATCTATATCATTCGCTCCAATCGCACGGGCGACATTCTCTTCATGGGTCGGCTGACTGATCCAACCAAGCAGGGTTAGTAAGAGGACCGCTTGGGCCAAATGCAGACGCCCGAATTCGATCATCGCAATCGCATTCGGGGTGGAGCCCGTGTCCATGGTCGCGAAGATGTTGTCGAAAATCGTGAAGCGGCCGGCCCGCTGCCAGAAAAACCGAATGGTGTCGCAGTCGATGTGCGCCATGACCACGCGTGCGAGCTGCGTTCCCTTGGCAGGATTATTGAAGTATGGCCGGATATCGGGCCCGACGTCCGGCTGGGCCGTTACGGACGGGACATCTTGTCGGCTCTCCGGCTCGTCCGCAGCCAGCGTCCCCGCGAATGCCGCCGGGATGACAGGCCACAGCAGCAGCGAGACCACCGCAGCCAGTGCAAGACTGGATTTGCTGAATCGTCTCATGGTCTCTTCCCTTTGATTCAGTTTGTCTGAATTTCCCCGCCCATAGGGGCTCCATGATATAAGCCCAGGGTAAGCGCCACCCTGGGAGGTCATCCGGAAAATGACATGATCTTGCCCTGCAGTCCGTAACTCAGTTGAGTCAATTTGATGACGAGTTCCGCATTATAAACACAGGAAGTGGGAGATGGATTGGCAGGCTCATCCATACCAGGTCCCTGCTGCCACGGGTTCCCGAATATCTGCTGGGCTGCGATCGCATACCCGCGCGATTTGTACGCGGGCGACGGCGAGGTGGGCGAGGCCACCGCAGGATCGACACTGAGCACAAAAATTGAAATATTACCTTCGCTGTTGCGGACGATCTGGAAGCGCCGGAACTGCTGAGGGTAGTCCCTTAACGATGGGGTCTCGACTTCCCAGAAGCCGACGCCATTTGCAGGATTGCCATAAGGTTGCGGAGTGATGGTGTTGCGGTGGACATGTCCGCAGATCCACAAGATGAGGTTTGGATAGCTGTGGAGCGTGGCGAGCAACTCCAGTTCGGAGACATTTTCGGAGTCGTTGGGATCGTTCCAAATTGTTAGATAATCATAAGGATCACTATCACTTGCCGGGTCCTTCTGTGCGTAGGGGTGCACCGGGATATGCGCGCATATGATCATGAGCTGATCCGCCTTCTGACCGGCCTCGAGTTCGTTTATGAGCCATTTGTAGCGTTTTTGGTCGAGAGCGCCGAATGCACTGCCGGTCTTGTCGGTATCGTCGAGAACGATGACCTTGATCGGAAGATTGGCCTTCGGATAGAAGTGGTAGCAGGCGAATCCGTCGTTGATCATTTGCTGCGTGAATCCGTGGCCAACCGGTTTCGACGTGGTGTTGAAGAATTGGCTCATCCAGGCGCTGATCGAAAGCGAGCGGCGGTTCGGGTCGGCGGGAACCTTCGGGACAGGCATTGAATCAGCCCCTGCATATATGATGGTCCCGTATTTGGTCGCGCCATCAACGACACCCATATAGTAACCGCGGCCGCTCATGATTTGGTTCCAGTCAGGGGTAATATAATACGGAGGTCGTAAGACCACCTTGCCCAAGTCGAGGACGCGGGAGCTGACGAGGGTATTTCGAAGGTAATTGTTCATAAGGGTAGAGCCCATCCAGAACTGATCGTGGTTGCCGACGGCCTGATACCATTTGATCGACTTGTTGAGCCCGGCTGCCTGGTATGGTTTCTGATAATCAATGATGTTTTTTCCGTAGCTGCCGACGTTAGCACCGGAACTGGGGATGATCCACTTGCCGTCGAGGACATTTATATACCATCTGAGCTCGTTGTACTGATTGTTGTCGCACGCATCGCCGAGACCGATGCCGAAATCAAACGGCGTCACTTGGTGCAAGGCATTGATTGTCTGGACAGCGGCATCGAGGACCTGGGTCGTAGAGAGTATAATCCCTGAATAACACGAAGAATTACCTGCAGGTTGTAGATCGCCTGTCAAGGGATTTGTTATGAAGGGCGCTGGATATCGGTAACCGTTGTAGATCGCCCGAGCCGGGCTTTCTTTGTCGCAGATATGCATGTCGCTCATGGTGAAAAAAGTCAAAAGCGTCGTGTCCGACGAATCAGGGCCCGAGGACGGTGTCCCGAATTTTGGCGGGTTCTGCATGTCCGGGCGAAGGTAAGGGACGCCGGGACCGGGGAGGGGAACGGGGCCGGGCCAGCCCCCATGCCAATTGCCATACCACACACCGTAGCTGATTGCCGGGTCTGCCGTGTCAATGTATTTCCCGATAGCACTCGGCACAACCTTCGCCCAGGTATTTGTCTGGGGATCTGGCAGGGGAGGCGAGGTCGCGGGAATGACCGTCTGATCTAATGTCGTGTAGACTGGTGTGGAGATCGGGTACGTTGGCGACGGGGAGGCCCCTTTGGCGGCAAGCACCTTTCCGAGAGCCGAAAACTCCAGCCCGAGGGCTGCTGCGGAACCTGCACAGTACTTCAAAAAATCTCTTCTTAAAATGTACATTGGAACTCCTCCCTCTGTTTTGGATAGCTGACTATAATGCCCCGGAAACCTCACTCAAACCGGTGTGCCGCGCTAGATCGGCGGATTCCCAACCAAACACAACCGCGCAGGTGCCGAGTCTGCCTCACGGATGATTAACGCCGCTATTTACCGTTTTCGGAATTATCACCATTTTGGATTAGCAAAATTTTAAAAAGGGCAGGCCGATCGGCCTTACACGAAAAGGGGAGGATCTGAGTAGAGGAGTTTAGAAGGGTCAGCCCTTGAAATTAGAAAATTATGGTGCAATCTATACGTAAGAAACCAGAGCACTGGATCGAAAAACGGCAAGGGCACTGCGGATAGAATATGAACGGGCTGTGTATCCAATTTTGTGATTGGTAAGGGGAGAGGAACCCCCCTTTTTCCTGTTTTCTGCGGTGACTATAACCAAAGGAGAATTGCCATGTCCGTTTACAAGATCGTCGAACTTGTCGGAACCAGTCCAAATTCCCGGGAGGAAGCGGCAAAAGAGGTCATTGAAACTTCAACCAAGAGTCTGAGGGACCTGAGAATTGCTGAAGTGGACCGGCTGGACATGCGGATCGAGAACGGGAAGGTTGTAGAATATCGCGTGCGCGTGAAACTTTCCTTCAAGTACGAGGGGAGTAATTGATCAATCCGAGCCCGTTGATTTAAAAGCCCCACCACCAAAATGTCCCTCCCCCCAAATCGCTAGATATCGATTTCCTTCCGAAATTGATATCTCCACTTTCTTTCGATCCTATCCTGGAATCGCTGCACGGCACCACACCGTTAAGGCCACAGGGAGCAGAGAAACACGAACGCTGATCGGCAGGCGAAGAGCGTGGAATGATACTCCCAGGATAACAGCACTCTACAACACACCCGTCCAAGGGACAGCCGCAGACGTAACGAAGAAGGCGCTGGGCCTGCTCCCACAAAGACTGGCGGGCACTGGAGCCAAGATCATTGGAACGGTGCATGACGAAATTATTCTCGAAGTTCCTGAGAAGATGGCAGGGGAAGCTGCTGTGATTCTCAAGGAGACCATGACTCAGGCTGGCAAAGCTTATCTCAGTAAAGTCCCGGTTGAAGTGGAAGTTACGATTGGGGACTCTTGGGCAGAGGAGTAGACAAAGTCAGCCTCAGCTTCATGACGGCCTC
>JBEKXG010000039.1:0-22815 GCA_049512295.1 Syntrophobacteraceae bacterium | reverse complement strand
CGCCCCCGGATCGAGGGGCAGACCTCGCAGAGCGTCGAGTTATTTCACGGCTCCGCGAGGTGTCTCATCCGGTGTTTCCGGATGGACACAAGGCCGGTGAATCATCAAAGATAGCAGGATTGGTTCACCTGCTCTTCGAGCGCGTTTTTGACCATTACGCGCGCAATGTGCAGCATGACATCAAAGGTCAAAAATTCGAACCCCGTCGTAGCCAGCCAGTCCCGAGCCGCCCAGCGGGCCGTTTTTTCGACATCACCGGTTTGACCCACGTGTTCCACCAGGCTGTGCTTGTACTCCATCGTGTACCGGATAACCCGCCTGACGATATCCCTTGCGTCCTCGTCCGTCATGACCCCGAAGTGCTCCCATGCGCACAGCCGGGTGTCAAGCGCAGCCAGTTTTTTCAAGCTGTCAAGATAGACGATGAAACTTTCGGAAGCCGTGGACATGAACCTGTCATCTTTTCCAACCGGCACTGCCATTGAATCGGATGGGAAAAGCCACTTTTCTTGCGGCTCGCAAAGGGTAATGGAGCAGCGGCTGTGCCCCGGCGTCTCGATAACGCCAAAAGAGAGACCCGAACCCAAGTCCACGCGGTCACCGTCTTCCAACACACGATCGACGTGGATTTTGTCGAATTCCAGTGAAACCCCTTCGAATTCCAAAGGCAGACCCATTTCCCGCATCACCTGATGGCTGAAGGTACGCATGTTGCGCTGGGCTTTTTCCATGCCGTAAAGTTTTTCAGCCTCGCGCGAGGCCAGCACCTGCAGGTGAGGATAACGCCTTCGCAGATAGGGTATGGCACCACAGTGATCGTAGTGGGTGTGGCCGATCAGCAGGTACTGAATGCGATCCATGTCGATTCGATATTCACGGAACTGCCGTTCCAGCTCCGCGACGATCCACTGGCCGCCTCCGCCTATCAGCATATGGCGGTCGCCCTTCACCAGATACAGGGTGTTTCTCCGGGTACCGAAAAGCATCAATCGATCATTGACCGCACCTGGAGTTTGAATCCACATAGTTTCTCCTCGAGGTCATGTTGCATACGCCAGACTCAAATAGACTTTAACCAGCCCGCCTCGCAATTCATCTCGCCTCGCGGCCAATGGGGTTTGACGCGTCTGAAAAAGCAATGAACCGGGATAGTATCTGAGGGAGATGTAATCAAGCTACAGAACGCCGCTGGTTCGCGAACCATCGTACTCGATAGGACTCAACCAAAGATGAGACACCATCTCAGTCAAGACAAGGGAGAGGGGAAATAAGCGTTCAATCGACCGGGAATTCCATATTTTTTTAGAAATGGCGACCGCAGGGAGGTGTTTCATGAAGAAAATTCAGGTGGTTTCCACCCTGACCTGAAACTTGACCTTCCCCAGTCCGCCGGCTTCCAGTCCCGGGTCCAGGCATTCGGCCACCTGAAACACCCGGTCATTGGGATCTTCCCCCGCCACAATCTTTTCCAGTATCGTATTGACAAACCCTGTCAGCGGCCCGAGAGCCCGCATGCAGAACGGAGCGGTTGATTTGTCAGGCGCCAGGGCGCCGCCTTCAATGACGAACTTCTGCCCCTTCTTCAAACCGGCGGCACAGTATCTGGACTCGATAACCTCGGCAACGATCCGGTGTTTGCCCACCTCTTCGATTCGGGTGAAGAACTTATACACCCCTCGGCTGCCGAGTTTAAAGGTTTCCCAATCTTCATCGGTAATGGCAACCACTTGTCTCAAGATGTCTTTGACCTGACTTTCCTGCATAAGACCTCCTTGTTCAATGAACCGGCAAGATCAATTTCCGCAGCATTTCTTGTATTTCTTCCCGCTGCCGCACGGACACGGGGCGTTGGGTCCCACCTTGCCGACGGTCTTTTTTCGCAGAGGCTCGACTTTAAAAAGTGAGGAGGAAAGCTCGGCACGCATTTGTTCAAGAGAACTGATGGCTTTCTGTTCCAGCATGCCGATGCGACGGTCGATCGCCGCCGACTGATCGGGGATGTGTAGATACTCGTAGATCTCCTTGGCCTCCTTCAGTGCGGTGCCGGCTTCGTCTAACTTGCCCTCTTTTTCACTGACAAAACTCAAATTCATGAGCAAGCCGGCAATACCCGCAGGGTGATTCAACTTGCGCAGCAGTGATAACGCGTTCTGATAGTATTCCCGGGCTTTGTTCAATTTGTCCATCTGGTAGTAAAGTGTACCGAGGTTGGACAGCAGGTTGGCTTCGCCTTCGATATCTTCCTTCTTCCGGAACTCCTCCAGGGCCTCCTGATAGAGACGTTCGGCGTCCTCGAAGTGTTTCTGTTCGAAGTGTAGCAGCCCCATTTGAGAAATCACATTGGCAACACCCAGTGAATTGTCGTCCTGCTTGTAGATCTCCATGGCCTGTTGCATGGCGGCCATCGCCGCATCAGCTTCACCACGGCTTTTATCGGCATAAGCCACCAGCATGAGACACAGCGCTTCTTTTTCACGGTGGCCGATTTTTGTGAAAAGAGCTTTGGCTCCATCATAACACCCGCGTGCCTTTTGCCAGTCTTCCTTTTCACAATAAAGCCGGCCCATCTCGAGCAGTACGTCCCCTTCACCCATGGGGTATCCGATTTGCTGATATCGCTTCAAGGCGCTCCCGTACTGTTGTATTGCCTCGTCATACTGCGTTTGGGCTCGCCGTACATGCCCCAGGCGCACGATCTGAGCGGTTTCGCCGATGGCATCCCCCATTTCCCGGTATAGTTGAGCCGCCTGGTTGAAGTAGTTAACGGCGGGTTCGTACTCCCCCTGATCCCCTTCGACCAGCCCGAGGTTGGAAAGCTGGGCTGCCCGTCCCTCAGCATTTCCCAGTCGGGTGTATCCGTCGAGCGCCTTTTGAAAAGAACGCCTTGCCAGGTCTGCTTTACGTTGGGCGTACATGCTGTGGCCCACGTTGGCATAGCGCTGAGCAGCCTTTTCGGGTTTTCCAAGCTCTTCTTCCATCTCAGCAGCGCGTTCGTATGCCTCAATGGCCTTCTCGTAAGAATGGGCGGCGAAAAAAGTATGGCCCAGATACCCCCACTGGTTGGCTGAGCTTTGCACTTCTCCAAGAGATTCGAAAATTTCCAGGGCCTTGCGGTGATGGGCTTCAGCCGCCTCCAGATCCCCTTTTGCGTAACTAGTGTGGCCCAGATTCATCCATTGCGAGGCGATCCCCTTTCGCCCCTCTTCCACGTCAGTCCCGGCAACTTTGTCATAGAGCTGCAAAGATTCCCGGTAAAATGCCTCTGCCTCGGCCAATTGTTTCATGGAAAAGTGCAGATAGCCCACCTGGCTCAAAATGCCGGCGGTCAGATCGTCTCGCCCCAGTTGCCTGGCCGTGCGCAGCGATTCGTCAAAAGACGTTTTGCTAGTGTCCGTGTCGCGAATCGCAAACGCCGCCCGTCCTTTGAGTTCGAGGGCAAATTGCAGGTCTTCCAGGTTCCCCGAACTTTTCAGAATCTCGATGGCCGGATCAAGCGCTTCCATCGCCTCGCGATTGTGCTGCCGCGCTTCCCGGACTTCACCCAGCCGCAGGAGCAGTCCGGCCTTCAACTGAGCCTGCTCCTCCCCCAGAAAGGAGAGCGCACGGCTGATTTCCAGTTCGCATATGTCTCCACCCCCCATGTGCAGCTTCGGCATACAGGTGTCCCGCACCTGCCGGTACAAAATTTCGGGATCTTCGACCCGGTGAAGGCACAGCGAGTGGCACAACACATCCATGTAATGGGTACCCTCGCGTGTCAATCGCCCCCTGTAATGGTCCAGCGCCTGTCGATCCAGACTGTCCGGGCTGTCCCATTGCGCGCCGCTGAGACTTTGAGCACTAAGCGCCTGGGGGTATTTAAGCCGGAACGTGTTGTCTGAAACGGATTCAACCAGGTCCTTCATTTCCGGGGAACGTAAAATCCGATCGAGTGCATCTTCCTTCTCACCGGTAACCTCAGCGAGCAAATCCAGTCCCACGGGATGGACCTGGTTTGCAAGGATATGGAGCAGGCGGCCGGCGACCAAACCGGACTCCAGGCAAGCGCGGTATCTTTCCGGAATATCCCTTCTGTCATTTTCGTCTGCAGCGGTCACAATCAGCCGGTTTGAAGGGCAAAAATCGGCTTGCCCGGCCAGCACATCCTCCTTGCCCTGGCCGATCAGCATTTTGACGTGCAGGGGCAGTACGCGCAGCACCGCCTGGAAAAATTCCACCAGCACCTTGTCCTGCAGGGACGTTCGGGGAACAAAGCAAAGCAGGATTCGCTGCCCAACGGCCAGGTTCCCGGCGATGAATCGGATCGCCTCCATAAACCGGATCTCGAGGGGCCGAATGTCCTTTTCTATCAGCAGGCGAAGCTGATGGATCAATTGCGGATCCGATTGTGCGATATCTGACCAGCTTCCATTGCCACAGTAAGCTGCGCCGCTGACCGTATCCCAAAGCCACCGGAACAGGAAGTGCCTGGAATGTTCTCCTCTCCAGATTTCATAACGAAACACCCTGTTTTGTCCCTCGCTGGCCGCCGTGGCAACACTTCGGTCAATAAAATCGCTAAGGGCCGATGGGTCCGAGCTGATCACCATGTATACTTTTTGCGTATCGGAATGCAAAAATTCCGACACAACCGCCTGCTTGTCTTCCAGTTCAGCACCGTGAGAGGACTTCATGAGATCACCTCAATTAGTAGATTCATGTGGGTTCATACCACCGGCCTTCTAATCCGGACCGTCCCGTTAAGGCCTTCGGCTCAGTCGATAGAGCACAGGATTCTGTAACGATCGTCTATTCTACAGGTAGTGTAGCGTTCTTCCCCGGCAGCGAAAAGTTTGCGTTCCTCTTCACTTGAGACAATCAGCGGCGGCACTGGTTTAGGTTTGCCCAAATCGTCCACAGCGACGAAGATGAAATACGCGGTAAGCGCCTCCCATGCCGTTTCTTTCAAAACGTGTTCTGCGATAACGCGCACCTGAATCTCCATGGTGGATTGGCTGGAGTATGTCATTTTGGACCGCACCGTTACCAGGTTGCCCACTCGAATGGGGTGAAGGAAGTTGATCCCCTCCACCCTCAGCGTGACGACCTGAGAGTGAGAATGCCGCAGAGCGGTCAGGCCGGCTGCGGTGTCCATCAACTTCATAATCTCGCCACCGTGAGCAAAAATCCCCCCCGGACCTGTCTGCGCCGGCATAATCACCTGGGACAGGGTAATTGCAGAGTGGTCCACGGTTCTTCCTTCAAGCTCCGAATTGGTCGGATTTGTCTGGTCTGTCATCGGAGAAACCCCCGGCTTCAATTCGTGGAAGACGTTCGGGCGAAAGGCCTGCATCCCTTCAAAGGACGCAAGAGGCAGGCCTCAAATAACATGCGGATCTCATTGAAACAAGTAATAATTTGGAATATGATTGATCCGTGCCCAATCGGTGAGGTTCGTATGTCAAACACTGAGAGCCCTGCGCCAGAGCCGGAAGAGTTGCCCAATAGGCGATCAAACGGCAATATTTCTGGAGATGACCTAGTTAATTGTAACTATTTCAAAATGATGAGTTTTAGCGATTGTATCTCAAAGTGATTTCTGATTAAGCTATAGTCGTGGAGTTGCTCGTCTCAAGCAAGCTACCCCGTTCATGCTATTCTGTTGAAACCATCTTGTTGAAACCATCCTGTTTGGATCCCTGAGTGACTGGTTGCCCTGGTTAATTGACACACTGATAATAAAGATTATTTTATAGCACCGGCCTTTTCGCTGAAATAGCGATATCCCAAAAACAGGTGTTTTGCATTTTCGGAAAAGAACAATACATAATCAAAAGTTGTTTGGAGTTGAAAATCTGTTGGTACTATATATGGGATATTTGAAATCATCCGGTAAATTTAGAAAGGAGGTGGTGGGGGCTTTCGGATTTGAATTTTGATAAATTGTGTAGAGTTTTTCCCCCAATTGGCTATAGGGTTGAACTCATTTCTAACCAGAAAACTTAGGAGGACCAGATGCCCAAACTTGGAATCGAATTTGATGAAGAGGCTCAAAAAAAACTGGACATTCCCTTGGGAAAGCGCGAGTTGTACCCGTCGGTCGGCAAGTATGCGGCCGAGGTATTGCGGGAGCATGGGGTTACCGTCGCGTGGGGCGTGCCGGGCGGACACATTTGGCATTTTGTGGATGCCATTTCACGAATTGGGATCAAGCTGATAATTTTCGGCCATGAGCAGAACGCAGTGTACGCAGCCGAAGGTTACTCCCAGGTCACTCAAAAGCCGTCTGTTTGTTTCGGTACTGTGGGACCAGGGACGGCCAACTCTTTTAGCCCCATGCAGCAGGCTTTCCTCAGTAATACTCCCATCATTTTCCTGGCGGGCGGAATCGAGCAGGAGCACGATCGTTTGTACAACACCATTCAGGAAAGCATTGCTGCGGAATTTTTCACGCACGTCACCAAATGGTCCCAGCGTTGTTTTTATCCCTGGTCGGTCAAACAGTTCATGACTCGCGGGTTCCGGATCGCGACCACGGCTCCCATGGGTCCGGTGGCCTTCGAACTGGGGATCGACTGCCTCTTCATGAAAGACGAAGCCCGCGAGCATTATTGGGGCGGCTTCTTTCCACAACATGCCGACTGGATGCCCAACTGGCGGCAGGAGGATACCCAAAAGCCCATTACTTGCGGGGCCGATCCGGCGTCAATCGAAAAAGCGGCAAAGGCCATCTTCGAGGCTAAGAAACCCTTTATCATTCTGGGAGATTATGCCGCCTGGGATCAAGCCGGTCCTGAAATCGAAGAGTTTATCAACCTAACCCAGATTCCGTTCAACACACGCCGTCTGGGTCGAGCAGCGGTCACCGAAAAACATCCGCTTCACCACAGGGGATTTCCCAGATTTCGCAATGAGTTCGATCTGATGCTTCCTGTTGGACTGAAAATCGGTTTCTTCGACGGGTATGCCGGCGGATGGCCCGAAACCGTCCAGATAGCTCCCTGCAACGAGTATGTTTGGACGTACGTTAATACCAAGGCATCACTGGTTGGAAACACCAAGGTGGTGATGAAGCAGCTTAACGAGTGCATCAAGAAAAACGGTTACGACAAGATCAGCAAAGAGCGCCAGGAGTGGGCCGAGCGCTGCAAAACATCCATGGCTCAGGGCACTCAAGCCCGGGTTACCCGCGCTTACAAATACGGTCCGGACCATCCGCGTTACAAGTCAAAGGACTTTATGCACCACGGATACATGTCACAAATCATCCGCGAAGTGAACGAGGAGCTTTACGGCAGCGCGGTACGCGTCTCCATCGACGGTTACACCATGAGCGACTTCGTCATGCCGTACCTACAGTTCACCCGGCCGGGGTCCTGCATCACGGCTAACGACCAGGCGGGCGTGGGACACGGTGTCGGGCAGGCCATCGGTGCGGCGATCGGCGATCTGGAAAACGGCTCGCGGATCCCGTTCCTCGCCCTTATGGGGGACTCGGGCATGTTCAATGCGGCCATGGACATTCATGTGGCCATAATGTACAAGCTGCCTATCGTATACCTTGTGACCAACAACAGTGGCTGGATGCCGGGTATGAAGTACCCCTGGTACGGACCGAACTGGGATACCCTTGGCGCACAGGACGCGCTCGGCGGCGAGTGGCTGGGCGCTAAGGTCATGGGCGAGGAGCGGTCGATCGACAACCGGTTTGAAAAGTTGGCTGACGTCTTTGCCGGGAACGGACCCGTCCTCGGCATGTACTGCAATCGCGAGGAAAAATTCAAAGAGCAGTTGAAAGAGGCGTATAACTCGTGGGATGAACTGCCTATGAGAGGGAAACATTCCCGCCGCTCGACTCTCAAGGGCTGGTTCCCCGAGCTTAAGAAGCTCCCTGAAATGCCCATTTTCGATAGCTGGGAGCCGTTGACCGAACAAGAGTTCGGCTATGAACCAAAGATGGAATATTTCAAATAGCCGGCTTTCTTTTGATTGTCTAACTTGAACACCGCGGGGGAACGATTTGCGCATGCAAATCATCCCCTGCGTTTGTTAAGGAGGATCCAACTTGTCGTTTCTAGGTAACTATGTAAACGCGAAGGTCACCGAAGCCACGCTGAGCCGGGACATGATCAGGCAGTATGTTATAATACTTTTCAAACGGCCGGATTTCCCGGAACAACTCTTTATCTCACTTGGAGACAGTTCCGTTGTGTCCAGAGGGGATGTAGTTTGGATGAACATCGATTGTGAGCATCCTTACGACTGGCTTCCTTTGCCTCGCATAGACGATCTGGTGCTGAACCTGCCGAGCAAAGAGAGATTTTTGCAGGAACTGGGAGTGGACCGGCTGGAAGATGTGTCCCTCGAGGCCGAGACCCTCTTTTGGAACAGCTTTGCCTTTGAGTTTGCCAAAAGCGCCGCCGGTGTGAGGCTGGATTGGAAATGACGCCTGCCCGTTTTGTTGCCGTCAGAAATGACAATTGCATGAGATGCGGTTTTTGCTCCGAGCACACGGCGTGTGCTTTGAAAACATCCGGCTGTATCGGGTGCGGGGCCTGTGTGACCGGCTGTCCTCAGGGAGCCAGGGAACTCAATGAGCGCCATGATGCGGGAAAAACAATTCGGTTTGCATTGGACGGAAAATCCTGTGCCGTAAAAGGCCCGGTATCCGTGTTCGACGCCCTGTGCGAGCTGGGCCGGGCTGTAAAAACCCATGAGCCCGATGATTGTCGTACACAGGCACTGTGCGGTACCGGCGGATGCTGGAGTTGTTCGGTTTCAATCAACGGAGTGCTGACGCGAAGCTGTGTGACCCCTCTGCAGGAAGGTATGGAAATCGTTACCGATCCCGACATCCTGCATCGGCACGCGCCTGTCAGGGTGGTCACCGTGATGCGGCCGGCTCCCCACTATCACCCTTCGATTTTCGTACACGGGTGCAATTACCGTTGTGACCTGTGCCATAATTGGGACTTGACCTTTGCCGCCCGCACTCAGCCCGGGAGTCCGGCAGAGACAGTAAGCTTGCTCCAGTTGGACCCTGAAACGGATTACTGGGTCGGCATATCAGGCGGTGAACCGACCCTGAACCGCGCCTGGCTTCTGGAAACGGTCCGGCAGCTTCGCAGGGCGGTGCCGAAGAGCCGCATACAACTGGACACCAACGCATCCCTGCTGGCCCCTGGACTCATCGATGCGCTCGTGACGGCCGGTATTACGGACATATCGCCTGATTTGAAGGCCCTGCGCCTGGATACATTCATGAAGATCACCGGGGTAGCGTCTGAAAAATCGGCACAGCTATACCTGCAGACTTCATGGAATGCGGTGAGGTACATCAACGAGCGCTACCGGCAGCAGCTGTTCATGGCAGTGAGCCTGCCCTGTCATCCCCGCATTCACAGCAAAGCCGAGTTATACGACTCCGCTGCCGCGCTTGCACAGATCGATCCTGAAATGCACGTGACGTTAATTGAATACCAACCGGCTTTTCGGCGCCGGGATTGGCCGTTTTTCGGGGAAAAGGTGATGGAGCAGGCACGCAAGATCGTGGAGTCGGCGGGACTGCGCAATGTGATCGTACAAGGGGGGGAAGGGGTCCCCCGGGCGAAGGACCCGTTGGACATTCACTTGAGCAGCGAAGTTTTCTGAGCCGGATCTTCCGCGTCTGTAAGAGAATCCCTGGAGTTGAGTCATGCAGAATGCATATGTCATCGGTGCGTATTCGACGCAGTTTAAGAAATGGGTCGATCTGACCAACAAACAATTGGCACGGCAGGCATTTGTCGGAGTGCTGGAGGATGCCGGGTGGCAAAAAGGTGAGGAGATCGAAAATGCCTACTTTTCCAACTGCGGCATGGGAGTGCTCTGGAACCAGGATTTGGTCCGAGGTCATTGCATCTTTGCCCCCCTGGTGGAGGAGGGGCTCTACCCGGAACGGGTTCCTGTCATCAATGTGGAGGGGGCCTGTGCAAGTGGGTCGCTGGCGTTTCATCTGGCCTGGAAGGACATTTTGAGCGGCCTGCACGACGTGTCCCTTGCTTTCGGTCTGGACAAATTTTATCACCCTGATGCGGCAAAACTCATGGAAGCCTTCGAGCACGGCATCGACCGGGAAGAAAAATCCCGGCTGATTGAAGAGTACCAGGCCGTGGCCGCTGAATGCGGCCGAAAATTCGAACAATTGCCCGGGCACACATTGTTTATGGAAACCTATGCCATGCAGGCCTGCTGGCACATGTGGAAATACGGAACCACCCGGAAGCAGATTGCCGTGGGGGCATCTAAAAACCATCACAACGGCTCGCTGAATCCAAAGGCTCAATATCAATTTGAAGTTCCGGTAGAAAAAGTGCTGGAAGACTACGAGGTCAGCTATCCGTTTACCCGCTCCATGTGTGCTCCCATCGGTGACGGTGCGGCGGCCGCGATCCTGTGCTCTGAAAACTATCTCAAAACCCTGCCAGGCGCTGTCCGAGACCGGGCGGTCAAGGTCAAAGCCAGCGCGATCTCCAGCGGCAAGCATCGGCCGATGTCAGAAATGGGCCTCACCAGATGGGCAGCTGACCGGGCATACAGGATGGCCGGTATCGGACCCGATGATATCGATGTTGCCGAAGTCCATGACGCCACCTCTTTTTGTGAAATCTTACAGGCGGAAATGCTGGGCTTTTGCCCCGTGGGTGAAGGGGGTAAGTTTGTTGAATCCGGTGCCACCATGCTGGATGGTAAGATTCCCATCAACACCTCCGGGGGGTTGGTTTCCAAGGGACACCCCATTGGGGCCACCGGCCTGTCGATGATCTATGAAATAGTCACCCAGCTTCGCGGTGAGGCCGGCGCCAGGCAGGTAAAAGATGCTGTCACCGGCCTCACCGAAAACGGGGGTGGGGTGATTTCGGTTGAAGAAATGGTGTGCGGTGTCACCATACTGCAAAAGGCAGTTACGGAATGAATCGCGTCCTCCTGGTAAGCATGCCTTTCGTGAGCGTCCGATACCCTTCTCCGGCTTTAAGCCTTTTAAAGTCCATCCTCCGGGAAAGCGGCGTGCAATGCGACGTTGCTTACCTGAACGTGCTTTTTCAGTCATACGTCGGCCATCCGGAAATCTACGAAGCTATAGCCGACTTCATGATTGTCGGAGAAACAGTTTTCGGTCAGGAATTATTTGACGAACAGTGGGGCCAGTCCCACCGGGGAAGGCTCGAAGAGTTGGACGGCCCCTTACTTCCGGCCGGACCAATGCGTAATTCCATTCGTGATGCGCTATTGGAGCTGCGAACCATGGCCGGTCCCTTCCTTCAAATGTGTTTGAGCCAAATCAATTGGGACCACTACGATATCGTCGGCTTCACCTCCGTGTACAGCCAGCAGGTGGCCTCACTGGCACTGGCACGGCACATAAAGCAGCGGTTCCCCGACAAGGTGATTGCTTTTGGGGGCGCCAGTTGCGAAGAAGAGATGGGGCGGGGGCTGCTTCGGTTGTTTCCATTTGTCGACTGGGTGTTCAACGGGGAGGCGGATGTGTCGTTCCCGTTGGCGGTCAAGCACTGGCTTGACAGAGGAGAACTCCCGGAGGATATGGCGGGCGTTTTTTATCTTTGTAACGGCGCAATCGCAGGTCAGGAACAAGGACCGTCCCCGGACCTGGATACTCTGCCCTATCCGGACTTTGACGACTACTTCAAGGCCTTGAAAAGGTGGGCTCCAGACTATTTACCTGTTGCAGCCCTGTCGCTGGAGCTTTCGAGGGGATGCTGGTGGGGTAGGAAATCGCAGTGCATTTTTTGCGGGCTGAACTGCAAACATCTTGATTACAGGCGCAAGAGCCCGCAGCGGGCAGAAGCCGAGATCAAGGCCTTAACAGCCCGGTATGGTGTGAAACGGCTGATCCTTACCGATTCGGTACTGGATATGAGCGCCTTCAAAACCTTCTTGCCGGCCCTGGCCGAGTGGGGAGGGCTGGAAGAGTTGTTCCTGGAAGTCAGAGTCGGTCTGAAATTCGATCAGTTGAGCATGTTGAAGGCAGCGGGCGTCAAAAGTTTTCAGCCGGGCATCGAAAGCCTCGATTCTGAAGTGTTGCACCTCATGAACAAAGGCACCACCCTGTTGCAAAACATCCAATTTCTCAAATGGTCTCGAAAGCTTGACCTTTTCCCAACCTGGAATCTGCTTTACGGGTTCCCGGGCGAAAGTCAAAGGGCCTACGAACGGATGGCAGACTTGATCCCGAGCGTAGTCCATTTGCACCCGCCTATGGATGTGAGTCCTGTTCTTCTGGTTCGCTTCAGTCCTCTTTTTGAACAGAGTCGGGAGTGGGGCCTGACCAATGTCAGGGCTCACGGCGGCTACCGCTCGGTTTATCCTTTCGAGCAGGAAGATTTGAACGATCTCGCCTATTTTTTTGCCTGTGACTGGGAGGGACGCGATGCCGTCTCTGCTTACATCGGTCCACTGAAGGAAAAGGTTCGCGCGTGGATGCACTATTGGGAGCAACCACAGCCGCCCTCCTTGACCTATCGGCAACTCTCGGGCCGGCAATTGGCCATCTTCGATGCCCGGCCGGGGCAGCGCCGGCAACAAGTAACGCTGCGGGACGAGGCGGCTCTGGCGTATGCGGCCTGCGAAGCGGCACAGCCCTTTGACAGCCTGGCCTCTTCGATCCGCGGGTGGATGGGCGATGAATATCCGGGGGACGCCGCATTGCGTCGACATCTCGAAGAACTGGTGGCCGATCGCCTTATGCTCAGTGAAAGCGACTGGTTTCTGAGCCTGGCCGTCAATCCTTCCCCGATGGAGGAATCCTCCGAAGAGTGGTAAACCCGGAATGTTCCACGCAATACCCGCCTGACAGGAATTTAAGGAATCTCGGACAAAATATCTCGAAAATATAGTGGTTGAAATCTCCGTAAGAACACACAAGACACATCTATAGCGGCGTGGAGCCTCGATCGAACGGCTCGGTCGATCAGAGCATCGGTCGGCTCCGGACTATCTTGACTGACGGCTTGCATCTTCCTCGCAAGAGAGATATCATCCTTGGTTAAAAAGGGCGTCTATATTCATGCGATATGAGGTTAACGCCATGGATCGCCAACCGCCTTATGAAGATTTAGAGCAAAGGGTGAAACAGCTGGAAGCCCGGCTGAAAGAATATCAGGTGAGCGATAGAAAAGAAAACTGGATGTCCAAAGAGTTCAGGGATCTCGCTGAACGGCTCAAGGACGGCATTTACCGTTTCGATATCGAGGCCCGCCGGTTCATATTTTTCAATAAAACCGCCATTGAAATCTTTGCCTTCCGAAATGCCTCTATGCAGGATATAACGACCAAGAGTATGCTGCTGCGGATTCACCCGGAAGACCGGGATGTTGTCCGGGCAGCGTCACGGGAATCGCGGCTGCCGGGACGCACCAACGGTGAGGTCGAATACCGCTATGCCAGACTGGACGGCACCTACCGCTGGATGTACGACCGCTGGATTGTGATGCGCGATTCCAAGGGACAGCCGAAGTATTTCGAAGGCATTGTCATTGACAATACCAAACGGAAGCTCGCAGAGGAGGCCCTCAAGGAGTCGCGGAAAAAACTCCGATGGCTCTCTTCTCACCTGCTGAAGGCCCAGGAAAAAGAGCGCAGACGGATTTCTCTGGAACTGCACGACGAGTTGGGCCAGGCATTGACGGTGCTGAAGCTTCAGATGGGGTCAATCAAAAAGAAACTGCCGCTCGATTCTGTAACCATCAGGGCAGACATTCAGAACACAATGAATTATGTGGATCTTATTATCGAAAACGTTCGCCGGCTTTCTCATGATTTGAGCCCCTACATTCTGGAGGACTTGGGGTTGGATGCTGCCCTGCGCCTGTTGATCAAAGAGTTCGTCAACCATTCCGACCTGCAGATCTCTTGTGATGTCATACCTATTGACCCACTGTTTTCGAAAGAAAATCAGATCATTATTTATCGCATCTTCCAGGAAACCTTCACCAATATCAAGAGACATTCCCTGGCCTTGCGGACATGGATATCCGTCAAACAGAAAGACGGTACGGTTACCTTCACGATCAAGGATGACGGTAAAGGGTTTGATGTCAAGCAGCCCTTGAGCAAATGCAGCAGTGAGAGGGGACTGGGACTAACGGCAATGGATGAACGTGCAAGAATGCTGGGGGGGGCTCTGCATATCGACAGCGAGAAAGGGCGTGGTACGCAGATCGTTTTCAACATTCCAACCGACGAAGCCAAGGAGCGTCATGAGTTCTTATCGAATAGTGTTGGCTGACGACCACATAATCCTGCGGCAAGGAGTAAAAAAGATCATCGAAGAGTCCGGTGACCTGAAGGTCATCGGAGAAGCGGGCGACGGCCTCGAACTCTTGGACCTGTTGAAAAGATCCAACCCGGACATGGTCATTCTCGATATTTCCATGCCGAATCTCAGAGGCATTGAGGCAGCCAGGGAGATCAAAAATGCTTATCCCCATATAAAGATCCTGATCCTGACCATGCACAAAAAAAGGGACTATGTATATTATGCCCTCTCCGCCGGCGTGGACGGCTATGTGCTCAAAGAAGACACGGGGTCGGAACTTTTTTCCGCCATAGAAACGATTCGATCCGGTAAAACATACGTATCCTCCAGTTCTGCTATGGAGATGACCGAGGATCTGGTTCAGTATTATCTCGGCGAGCGAAAAGCGTCGTCTGAAGCTCTCACTGCACGTGAAAAAGAGGTCCTCAAGCTCATCGCCGAGGGAAAATCGAGCAAGGAGATCGCTTCCCTTTTGTTTATCAGTGTCTACACGGTGAACAACCACAGGGCCAACATCATCAAAAAACTCAAACTCAAACGGACCGCCGATTTGGTCCGGTACGCCATTGACAAGGGATATGTAGCCATTCCGACCTGACCGCCAGGACCGGTATCTCATTGGTGTTTCACAGAAAATATCCAGCACAGTTAATTCTCACTATTCAAAATGGTGAGTTCTAGCGATTGTATTTCAAGGCGAGTTCTGGTTATCTAGTAGTGGTACAGTTACTCGTCTCAAACAAGCTATCCTGTTCAAGTTATTCTGTCCAAATTATCCTGTGCAAGCCAACCTGTTTGGATCCCCGAGTGACGAGTTGTCCTGAGTAAGCAACATAGTGATATTTTTTAGTGCGGCCCCTTTTGTTGAAATAGGCGATATCCCCAAAACAGGTGGTGTGTATTTAAGGAGAATGAAATGACTTACAGAAAAAATGAAGACAGCAAAGAGCCGGTTTGCCTTTTCAGCCAGGAGCATGTCGAATTAATCAAAGGTCAATACAAAGACTGGTTCAACAAGAGTCTTCGAGAGGCGGACAGGCAAACCGAGGGCAAGTATTTTACCCATTCCGGAATTCCCGTCAAACTGGCTTACACTCCGGCAGACATCGAACATATCAATTACATCGAAGACATCGGCTTTCCGGGGCATCCTCCCTACCTGCGTGGTGTATATCCCAACATGTACCGCGGAAGGCTCTTCACGGTCCGCCAGTTGGCTGGTCTGGGCGCCCCTGAAGATTGCAACGAGCGGGTCTGTTACCTGCTGGACCACGGCGCCACCGGTGTAAGCATCCTCTTCGACCTGCCGACCATACGGGGCTATAATTCCGACGATCCCGAGGCCGAGGGCAATGTCGGCCAATGCGGGGCTGCCGTGGATTCGCTCTGGGACGTGGATCATTTCTTCAAAGACATTGACCTGGGCATGGTGAGCACCTCCATTGTGACCCATCTGCCCAGCACCAGCCTGGTCATTCCTGGAATGTATTTTGCCGTAGCTCAACAACGGAACACGCCGTTGACCCAGGTTGCCGGAACCTGCCAGAACGATTTTATCATGGAAACCTGCGTAGGCAGCGGGTATGAGATTCTGCCCCCGGCGGTCTCGTTCAGAATGCAGTGCGATGTAGTGGAATGGATCTGTAAGAACGTACCCCGTTTTAATCCGATCAGCTTCAATGGATACAACCTGAGGGAGGCCGGTACCGATGCGGTGGCCGAGGTTGCAATCGCCATTGCCAATGCCATTGCCACTTCTGAAGAACTTATAAAAAGAGGCATGAATTTTGACACTTTTGCACCTCGGATGTCGTTTTTTTGGGATTTACACAACGACTTTTTCGAAGAAATAGCCAAATGTCGGGCCAGCCGCAAGGTCTGGTATAAGATCACCAAAGAACGCTTTGGAGCTCAAAATCCGAAATCGATGCTTATGCGGTATCACGTTCAGACCGCCGGTGTGACGCTGCCGGCGACGGAACCATTGAACAACATCGCCCGCTCGGCCATCCAGGGATTGGCCGCCGTGCTTGGCGGCTGCCAGTCCCTGCATATCGATTCGTTTGATGAAGCCTACTCTGCGCCGACCGAGGAAGCAGCCCTGGTTTCTCTGCGGACCCAGCAGATCATACAGGCGGAGACAGGCGTTTGCAGCACAGTGGATCCGTTGGCGGGTTCCTACTATGTGGAGCATCTCACCGATCAGATGGTCGAAAGAATATTTGACTACATCAACAAGATCGAGGGGCTGGGCGGCCTGGTTCAAGCAGTGGAAAGCGGCTGGTTGCATCGCGAGATCGCCAACTACAACAGCAAATACCAGGAAAAAATCGAAGACGGCGAAATGAAGATCGTCGGCGTCAACTTCATGAGATCCGATAAAGCAAAAGCAGCGCCCATTCAGGTTTACGAATATCCGGAAACGTATTCGCGACAGAAGGCCAAATTGGAACGTCTCCGGAAAGAGCGCAACAGTGGCAAGGTGGAAGAGTCTCTGAACGTGCTGCGCGAAAAATGTCATACCACCGAGAACCTCTACCCTTACTGCCTGGAGGCAGTTAAAAGCCTGGCAACCCTCGGTGAAATTGAAGAGGTGTTCAGAGAAGAATTCGGTCTGTGGGCATTTCCTTTATTGTAAAAACCCTGATTTATACAGTGGGAGAAAGTTATGGACAGAAGGATCAAAGTGGTGATGGCCAAGTTGGGTCTCGATATTCACTGGCGCGGCGTTTACTTGGTGGCTCAATTTCTGAAAGAGGCCGGCATGGATGTGGTCTATCTCGGCAACAAGTTCCCGGCAGAGATCGTAGAGGCCGCCATCGAGGAAGATGCCGATGTGGTGGGGTTGAGCAGCCTCAGCGGCAACCATCTTTCTCTGGGACCGATTGTCGTGGATATGCTCAGAGAAAAAGGGCTCAACAATGTGAAAGTATTTATGGGCGGCGTGATGCCACCTGAACACGCCAAAAGGTTGGAAAATGAGTTCGGCATTCACAAGGTTTATTTGCCCGACACGCCCATGAAGGAAATCATCGACGGAATAAGCGCGGCGGCCCGAAATGGCGACTAATGAATCTGGTGTCCTATGAAATCAAAAGAAATTGACGAGATTGTGGAAAAATCGTTGAACGGTGACAAGCTTTCCATTTCCCGTTTGATTTCCATGGTGGAAAGAGCAGACGAACATGCGCCTTACGTTATGGAAAAAATATTTCCATACTCCGGGAAAGCCTACTATATCGGGGTAACCGGACCGCCGGGCGCCGGAAAAAGCACAACCGTGGACCGGCTGATTAGCATGTTGTGCAAAAACAATTACTCAGTCGGTGTCGTCGCGGTTGACCCGACCAGCCCTTTCTCCGGCGGGTCGCTGCTTGGCGACCGGGTCCGGATGCACGTCAAGCTCGATAGCAAGATGGATGTATTCATTCGCAGCATGAGTTCCGGTAAGGTCATGGGGGGGCTTGCGCGAACGACCAAGGAAGCCGCCCGCATCCTCGATGCCTGCGGCAAGCAGATCATTATCATCGAAACCGTCGGTGTAGGACAGTCCGAGCTGGACATCGCCGGAGCCACCGACACGGTGCTCGTTATTCTTACGCCGGAGTCCGGGGATTCAATTCAGACTATGAAAGCCGGTCTGATGGAAATTGCCGATATCTTTGTCATCAACAAAGCCGATCGGCCGGGGGCCGAGGACATTTCTACCTCGATCAAGGGGATGCTGGGTCGAACTATGAGGAAACGGGATTGGGACCCTCTCCTGTTTTTGACTTCTGCTTCGGTTAACGCGGGTATCGAAGCCCTCTATGACGGCATATGGTCCCATCACCGCTATCTGAAACAGGATTCCAAGCTGGAAGAGCGCCGAAAGAAGCAATTTAAGCAAGAACTACACGCCCGAATGGAACATGAGTTTTCTAAGATTCTCTGGAAGGATATTGTCGAGAACAGAAACATAGATAAGGTCGTCGATGATATCTGGCGACGGAAGGCCGACCCTCAAAATGCGGCTCAACAAATTGTCTGGTCGTCGTTTGGGGACTCGTGCATTCGGATTCATTAATCATAGGGTCTGCAGCGTCGCAGGGCGTACTTGGTTTCGAATCAAAACAATAAAGGAGAAAGCACAGCATGCTGGATATTCGGGGGGCCGTTGCGGTTATCACCGGCGGAGGCAGCGGAATCGGTGAAACTATAGCAAAATATTGGATAAACAACGGAGGGAAAGTTGTCCTCGGGGACGTCTCAGGGGAGGCCCTGACGCGCGTGGAGACAGAGATTCAGGCCATGGGTGGTAAAGTGGCAACCTCGGTGATGGACGTCACCAAGGAGGAGGACAATAACGCATTGGCTCAACTGGCCATTGACCGTTTCGGCGCCATAAACCTGGTGATCCCCTGTGCCGGCATTATCCGGGACGGCCTGTTTTTGTCTCCGGATCGCGAAACCGGCAAAATTAAAGATAAAATGACGCTGCAGCAGTTTAGTTCTGTCATTGATATCAATTTGACCGGGGTTTTTTTGACCATCCGGGAATGTGCCGAACAGATGGTCAATCACGACTGCAAAGGGCTTATCTGTTTGATTTCCTCAACCGGCTCTCTGGGAACGGCTGGACAGATTAACTATTCATCCACCAAGGCGGCGATGTCAACGATGCCGAAGGTGATCACGGCCGAGTTCTTCAGAAAGGGCCTGGCCGATAAAATACGCTGCGTTGCCGTGGCGCCGGGCTATGTGGGAACGGCAATGGTGAAAGGCATGAATCAGAAGGCTCTTGACAGGATTATTGAAAACGTACCGATTAACCGTCTGGTCGAGCCCGAAGAAGTCGCATCACTGATCGGCGAGCTTTATCGCAACGAGGCCATCAACGGCGAAGTCTATTACATTCACGGAGGGCTTCGCCTGGGGTCCAAAGGTTAGCCGGATATTTTCCGGGCAAAGCCTGATGCCGCTGCACCCGGCCCGGAGGGCCGGGATTTCTATAGGAGAAGATGTTTCATTTTTCAACCTTAACGAGCATGGATCGCATTGCGAAATCAAGGCTGGCTGCAAAAACACGGTGCGCTTCATAATGAGTGTTGAAAAGGTTGACGCCCGTATCACGCTGTTCACTTTCAACCGGCTCAGAACGAGCTGGTTGATCCGGGACCGCCGCAACATCTTGATCGAATCCGGCTATCCTTCGAATGCCCCCGAGCTTTTGGCGGGCCTTGAGAAGGTATCCCTGACGCCGCAGGACATCGATTTTCTGGCCCTTACCCACATCCACCTTGACCATGCAGGCGGTGCCGGGTATATAGCAAGAGAAAATCCGGATTTGAAGGTTTTCGTTCATGAGAAGGGGGCCAAGCACCTCGTTGATCCCGGCAAACTGGTGGAAAGCGTAAAAAGAGCCTACGGCGACAGGTACTCTTCTGTCGGTGACATGGTCCGTATTCCAAAGGGGCAGGTTGTTACCGTGGGTTCAGGTGACGTAATAGATCTGGGGGATACTCGACTGGAAGTGTACTACACCCCGGGGCATGCCAAGCATCACCTTGTTTTTTTCGACAAGGCGTCCGAATCCGTTTTCTCGGGAGATGCCCTGGGAAGTCAATACAAAGGGCTTCCCAACTTTGTGCTGGCCCCGCCGTCCGATTATGACAACGAACTGGCCAAGCAATCCATCGATTTGATAGAGGCGATGAATCCGAAACGGATCTGTTTCACTCACTGCGGTCCGTACGCGCTTGACGGACGCAATGATTTTTACGACGCGCTGAAAAAGAAACACGATCTGTGGAGCGAATGCGTTTGTGAAATCGCCCATGAAAATCCGGAGGCGAATCCCGAAAAGGTGTTTGAACTGTTTTTAGAAAAAAACAAAGAACTTACAAACTATCCCACACAGTATTTTTCTTTCCGTCTGAGTGTCATGGGCATCTTGGTTTATCTGAAAAGAACCGGAAAAATTTTAGATCACTAACCATGAGCAATCTGTTTTTTCGGCAAATCGAGGTCGGTCATCATGCGGTTTTCGCTTATCTCATCGGAGACCTGCGCTCTCATGAGGCGATGGTGGTCGATCCGTCCGATGATGTGGATGAACTCATTGCTTTGGCCAACCGCAACCAACTAAAAATAAGGGAAATCATCAACACCCACGGCCACGTCGACCACATCATGGGAAATGCGGAAATGCAAGAAAAGACCGGGGCCATTATCAAAATACACGAATCGGAGGCCGGATATCTGGAAAGAATCGGAGAGTTCTGGTTGAAGATGTTCAATGCCCGAAAATCTCCGCCGGCCGATGAAGTGCTGACGGACGGAGACATCCTCGGGGTAGGTGACTTTAAATGGCAGGTGCTCCACACTCCCGGGCATACCCCCGGAGGTATCTGTCTTCATCACCCGGACTGCGGCATTTGTCTAACAGGCGACAGTCTGTTTGTCGGATCGGTGGGACGGGTCGATGGGCCGAGGTCTTCGGGAGCCCGGTTGCTCAATTCCATCAAAACCAAACTACTGGTCTTGCCCGACGATACGCAGATATTCCCGGGGCACAATTACGGGATGTCGCCAACTTCCACCATCGGCCACGAACGGATTACCAACCCTTTCTTGAATGGCATTTTCAGTGTTGACATGTTCTGACCGTCATTGCCCCAGTGTCCGTTTTTACCCCCTCACAAAATATCGAAGGCTACGTCGAAAAGGAGTGCCATGTCCGACCTTGAAGAGTCCCAGGCGCCGGAACGTTTGCTGTGCGAACGCCGGAAATCGGTAAAGGTTTTTCTGCTGTCTTCCGGCAGGCAGTTTCGAGTGGTCGCCGAAATGGAGGACGAGATTCATCACATGCGGCTCAACATGCTGGTTAATCACCCCTCCATGAGGATCAAGGAAATTCATTGCGAGATGCCGGGTGTACCGGATGCGATCTGCCGGCAGGCCGCAACGTTCTTCGATCCGCTGATCGGGTTGTGTATACGTCCGCGTCTCATGGATGAGCTGAAAGCATCTCTTCAAAGCGGTTGTACTCACCTTGCGAACCTGTTTCACGAAGCATGCTACAACCTGACCTTTTCGCAGGCGGTCAGGGGCCGGGAGGAGATTACAGCGATGTTTCCGGGCATCACCGAAGAGCAGCTGTTTTCTATATTTTTGTGGTTTCGCCCGGAGCTGAACAATAGCTGTGTCAGATATGCCGATAGCAGTCCATTCATGGAAGGCGTCAGAAACGCGAAAATGCCGGCTGAAGCCGAAAAATTCCTGGCCGTGGCCAGAGGTAAGCAGCGGGAGACTGACCTGTGATCTGGATATCTCAAATCAGCCAGTCATGAGGGATGTTGTCGAAGTACCCTTTAATGCAGCTTTAAGCTGGATACCTCGCGGAGCGTAGAGTTTGAATCCCTGTTGTTTTTATACGGTATCCGGAGTCCGACACCCGCAGAGTTACCGCTTCGGCAACTGATCCAGATACCATTCCATCGGGTCGAGCAGTGTAAAACCCAACTCGCGCAGGTGGTTTTTCACTTTTGAAATGTTGCTGGTGAGAAGATAGGGGAAAACGGCCCTTTTGCCTTCCTCCCACACCCGCGACACCAGGATGCTCCCGAACGGAACGTGCTGTTCCGTTATGGCGTCGACGATTCTTTTCATCTGACCGAGTTTGTTTTCGACCACAATACCGAGGAGGGCGCCAGGCTCCTCCAAACCAAGTACGTTCACAAACGCCCGCATCAGGTCACGCACAGATATTATTCCCTTGAGTCTTCCATCCTGATCGACGACCGGGAAAGCGCCTACTTTCAGGTCCTGGATCATCATGAGCGCGTCTTCCAGCGTCTGGGTCGGCGAGACAGTTATAGGGTTGCCGGTCATAATGTCTTTGACCTTCATGGCCGCCAGCCGTTTTTCCTCGGCAGCTTTTTCAGTTTCGGAAAGAATACTCGAAGGCATGGCGCTTCTTATGTCCCGGTCGGTAACGATCCCGACCAGAATATCATTTTCGACGACTACGGGCAGGTGCCTGATCCTGTTCTGGGCCATAAGGGTTTGCGCTGCAAGTATTCCTGCCTCCGGACCGACCGTTACAACATCCCTGGTCATCGATTTATCAATGAACATGTGGTCCCCTTTCAAACTGAGTCTGAGTGTTCACAGGTCCAGAAGTATTTGGATATGATCTCGGATCAGCTCTGGAAGCGCATAGAGCGAATATCCCCCTTCGAGGACGGAAATAAGACGGCCGGCGGCATGCTGGTCTGCCATTCGAACAATCATTTTCATCATCCAGGAAAAACCCTCGGTCGAGAGCTTGACGTCAGACATGTAATCTTCAGCGTGCGCGTCAAAACCTGCAGAGACAAGGATCACTTCGGGCATGAATTTATCGAACGCCGGAATCAGGTCCCGAATTATCTTGTGCCTGTATTCCTCATCGCCCTGTCCGGGAAGAATAGTAGAATTGAGAGTCGTTCCCAATCCGGGGCCTGAACCTTTTTCGAATTCGCGGCCCGTGCCCGGATATG
>JBEKXG010000038.1:0-15051 GCA_049512295.1 Syntrophobacteraceae bacterium | reverse complement strand
TGCGACATGTGATGCAAAGAGGGTCTTGCCAGTTCCGGGCGGTCCAGAAAGTATTAAGCTGGATCGCAATGCGAGACCCTTCTGTGAGAGTTCTGCAGAATGCTGAATTTCTTCGATGAATCTATGGAAAACTTCATTTGCGCCTTCTGATAAAAAAATGGGTGTATCAGGGGGCGGCACTTCTTCTATGAGAGGGATTCGTGACTTCAAATCAACGGGAAGGGATTCTACCTGCCCGGAGGCTCTGAGGGGTACGGATTTCCTGCGGAGTGCCGAACGAATCTTCTTTGCCTCCTCTATTTGTCCGCAGCGTTCCAAAGATTTGGCCAAGGCGTTACCTATTCGCCTTACCTCGGTATAATTTGCGTTGAGAGAGGCTTCGACAAGCTCCACTGAGTACTTTGCTAGGTCTGCCGACTCCTTTGGTGAATCATGCATGCGCACTGGCTCCGATTTTGGGTGATGACAATAATAGCGCGCATAATGTCAAGCATAACAGGTGAGATGTCAAGCTAAATATTCATGTTGTCAACCATAATTCCAATTATGTAAAGTACAGCTTCTCCCAACACGCCCCCTTTCGTTTCCGCGGCTGGTGGCTAATCTGAGATATCCGGAGCTTCCTTCCTACGAACCGCATCATAAGAAATACAGAGGGTGACGCGATTTTCCGGCGTGCCCCCGTTCGGTGGTTTTGGAATTTTTCGAGTGGAGTGCCTGTGTAGTGGACGGATGAACATAGAGCCACAGAGCAGAGCGCAACCCTGTAGGGCTTAGAGTGGAGAAGATAGGAACCGGAATGATTGGCTGTTAGCCCTACAACGTTACTTATCTATTGACTCTATTCTCATTTTGTTCCATGATCTTCCTCAACCCACTACGATAGAAAAGGAGGTAGATCATGTTGCCAGTGTCCAGATGCGAAGGTAATTTGTATGCCATTCCGAAGTTCTACTTAGACAGGGGTGACGTAGTAGGTTTCACGGATGAACTTCATGGATTCCACGAACAGTTTCGAGATTGTTTTATTGAAAAGAGAGGGGTCAAAGCTACACTCTTCACACGACCACGTTCTGCTCTGAAAAGAGAGGGGTCAAACCTGGACTCTTCACACGACCACGTTCTGCTCTGCGAGCGATTTTTCAAAGTCCCATGTTTCAATGAACTTAAGCGGGATAGCCATTTCAAACGCTAGTACCCACAAAATAGGGTCTCGAATTACCATTTTGATGCTTCGCGGGTGAGGCGAGCATCATGAAAAATTGCATCCAAGGTGATCACAAGGCGGCGAGGAGGAGGCGACGCAGGCGTACACCACAGTCCGTCGAGGAGCCGACGACGAGGACAACGCAGTGAGCGCTTGAATGCGACTTCGCATTAGGGGCTCCAGTGTGCCCTCTTGACGTCCGTCAGAGAGGTAAAGACGGCCTTTTTGCCGAAAGCGGCCCTTTTGGCCGGCACCTCGCCGGTTTTGCGCCACGTGCCGAACATGTTGCGCCGGCCATTGTGCCAGACCTTGAAGCCGTTGTTAGCGGCACCGTGAAATTGGCCTGATCGGCGGGTGCAATTCAAACTGATATGAGGATTTTTGCCGCTTTACGACAACCCTATCGACAACTCGCACACTATCCATCTGAAGACCCTGGACCCCGGCTCTGGATCCCGGCTGGGTACCGGCTCTGGATCCCGGCCCAAAGGCACTGCCGGGATGACGTGCTGCCGGGGTGACGGTTGTGATGGAAACGGCGCGCTTCGCGCAGTCATCAGTGGTCAGTGGTCGCGCTTCGCACAGTGGTCAGGGGTCAGTTTTTCGCGGGCATGGCCCCGGGAGCGCAGCGCGGTCTCGGCCCTAAAACCTCGTTCCCCTTTTCGTATTGCGGGCATGGCCCGCTCCTACCCCTAGGATTTTTATCGCGGGCATGGCCCGCTCCTACTGTCTTGGGTCTTCACTGTCCGGATGACATTTCTCCTTATTTTGTATAAGAGGAAGCGTGACTATAAAGGACGATCCTTCTCCGGGCACACTTTTCGCCGTAATAGCCCCGTTGTGGCTGGTCACAATTTTTCTGCATATTGCAAGCCCTACTCCCGTACCTTCGTATTGATCGCGTCCATGCAAGCGCTGAAATGCCTTGAATATCCGATCGAGGTAGATTTCATTGAAGCCTATTCCGTTGTCTTCGACAATGATACGGCAGCAAACCTGTCCGCTCGGGGCTTGTGTACAGCACTCCTCGCCGTGTATTTTTATAACGGGCCGTCTCCGGTTGCTGCGGAATTTCAATGAATTCCCGATAAGATTCTGAAAAAGTTGGCGCATCAAGCCTTCCTCTGCTTCGATGGCGGGCAGATGTCCAATCTCTATCGTCGCGTCCGTCTCTTCGATCAGCAGCCTTAAATCGGCCATCGCCTCCTGAACAGGCCCGACCAATTCGACTCTATGAAAACGTTGAACCTTTTCCGCCGAGCGGGAATATTCCAGTGCGCCGCGCACCAGGTTGCGCATCCGATTTGCCGCGTTCTGCATCCTCTTAATGAGATCTTTTCCACGAGAATCGAGCGAGGTGCTGCATCGGGTAATAACCAGGTCCCCAAACGTCTGGATTTTTCGAAGCGGCTCCTGGAGATCATGAGAAGCAACGAAAACAAAATCCTGCAACTCCTGGTTGCTTTGCTCAAGTTTTGCCGAGTAGGCACTGAGCGCTTCGCTCTTCTGCCTGAGTTCGTCTTCCACGCGGCGCCTCTCCGCAATCTCCGTTGTGAGTGCGGCGGTCCTTTCTCTAACTCTTTCTTCCAGAAGTTCGTTAGACAGCCTGAGATCGTTTTCCGCCTTGATAAGCTCCTCATTCTTGCGAACCGCGGTCTCGTAGGTTGCGAGCAGGATTTGGAGTATCTGCCGGACATTGGAACTTATCGAGTACGACCTGCCGGCATATTCCAGCGCAAAAGGAGGCAGCGGATGATCTTCCCCTGCTGCCCGTTTCCCGGAAAGCTCTTCCCGGATATAGGAAACAAGATAATCCGTATTGTAAGGTTTGACGATGAAATTGCTCGCTCCGCTCTCCAGTCCTTTGAGGATGTCGGCTGCTTCCGAGAGAAAACTAAGCAGGATAACAGGGATGCCCTTGAGCTTTTCATCTTTCCGTATGGCTCGGCAGAGCTCATAGCCGTCGATTTCCGGCATAACTATGTCGCTGATGACCATGGCGGGTCTGTTTCGCCTCAGCCAGATAAGGGCTTCCCTTCCGTTGCCTGCGACAGAAATACGATAGCCGTGTTTCTCCAGAATAAGCTTGAGCTCCAAGGCCTGAGTGGGACTATCCTCTACGAGCAGAATCTCATGGCCGCCAGTAGAGGTGTTTTCTGCAGAAGACATGGCATCAACTCCGAATACGACCAGCTTTTTTGCTTCCCGCTCCTTGTTTCTTGCTTCCTTCATTGCTTTCTCACAAGTTTAGACAAAGCCGCTGCTATTTCGTGGGGCGAAAGAACATGGGTTGCGGCGCCCAGTTTGATCGCCTCGCAAGGCATGCTGAAGACCAGGGAACTCTCTTCATTCTGTGCGATAGTTACTGCCCCTTTGTCTTTCATGGACTTGAGTCCTTCGGCCCCATCTCTTCCCATGCCTGTCAAAAGCACTCCGGCCGCTCTGTTGGCAAATACGTCGGCGACGGCCTGGAAAAGGTACGAAATAGAAGGACGCACACCGTTTACGTGCGCCCCATCAAAGAGGTCGACTCGGCCTCCCTTCACTACGCCCATGTGGGTCCCGCCGGGCGCAAGATAAACGTGTCCGGCCTTCAGGTCCTCACTCCGGATGGCGACATGCACGGGCAGTTTGCAGGAAACTGCGAGAAACTGGGCAAAACCGTCTATGAATCCGGGGGATATGTGCTGGACTACAAGAATGGGTACAGGCATATCGACCGGCAGTCTCGACAGGATCGTTTGCAGGGTTGGGGGGCCTCCCGCCGAAGCGCCCATAGCGATGATCTCGATATTGTCGGCGCCCGTCTCGCGGAACGTAGAGATTGAATCTCCTGTAACCGGACGAGGAGGTGTTTCCAGGTAGCGCATCGGCCAGCGCTTCACCACCTTGACTTCGGACATCAGTTTTACTGTCTGAACGAGGGTCTTTGCCGTGTGCTCATGATCGGGATGTCCGATGCCCATGGGTTTTTGGACAGCCGCCAGCGCTCCTGCGTTCAGCGCGCGAATTGTTGTCGCCACCTCTCGGGGGTCTACGCTCACACTTACTATGACGATGGGCACAGGATGGGTCTCCATGATCCTGCGGGTAGCCTCATACCCATCCATCACGGGCATGTTGATGTCCATCGTAACGACGTCGGGCTTGAGTGCCTGCACGGCCTGCAGGGCTTCCGTTCCGTTATTTGCCGTTCCAACGATATGAATCGCGGGATCGGAGCTAAGAATATGATTGAGAAGTTCGCGGACAACCGCCGAATCTTCCACGATTAAGGCCTTGATGCTCATATGAGTCTTCGGACAACCTCCAGTAAGTTACTCTGCTCAAAGCTGCTTTTCACAATATATGCGTTTGCCCCCACATCTATGCCGCGCTCCTTGTCCTCACGTGATTCGCGAGCGGTCACCAGAACTACGGGCAATTCCGAAAAGTCCCTGTGCGCCCGTATATTTGCAGTGAGTTCGAACCCGTTCATCCTCGGCATTTCCACGTCGGAGACAACCAGGTCGAATTGCCGGGTCTTTAATGCGGTAAACGCATCAATGCCGTCAAAAGCGGTTGTTACATCGTAGCCGGCAGATTCGAGGATGCTTTTGAGCAGAGTTCTGGCCGTAATTGAATCTTCCACAACCAGGACGGACATCCTCTTTTGGGGTTCCCCGGCAAGTGCCGCAGCAGCCGTGGGAGCGATCTTTGAGGCGGAGATCATCAGATCGGGAACGCTCAATATCGGCGCCACTTTCCCACTTCCGAGAACAGTGGCGCCCGAAATGTTGCGCACCCGTGAGAGCTGACTGCCGAGGCCCTTGACCAGCACTTCCTGCTCGTGAAGAACTTCATCTACCAAAAAAGCCATATGCTCTTCCGCTGCAACAAGCATCACCGCTTCCATCACGGAATCGTCAGTCCCGGGCCGGCTGTCCCCTGTTTTTAGTCGCAGTACGTCGGCCAGTCTGACGAGCGAGACTGCCCGGTTATTGAAAGAGATAGTCTCACGATTCTCTATGGTTTTTATTTCCTCTTTTCTAATCCTGGCAACCCTCTCAATATTTGTGGATGGAACAATGAAGAGACGTTCACCGACTCTGACAAGCACCCCCCGGAACGTAGCCAGTGTAAGAGGAACCACCATTCTGATCGTTGTTCCGGCGTCCGGCTGAGTCTCAAGCGTCACGGCCCCGCTCAGTTTTTCGACTTTTTCCCTTACGATGGCCAATCCGAGTCCTCTGCCGGAAATGTCGGTAATGAAACTGCTCGTGGTAACCCCGGAGCGGAAAACCAGAGACAGCGCCTCGCGTTCGTCAAGTCTTTCGGCTTCTTCCCGTGAAATGAGGCCGCTCCTCCGGGCCGCGGATTTCACCCCGCCCGTATCGATCCCGGCCCCGTCGTCGGAGACTGAAATCTCAATCCTGTTGTCCCGGGAAAAAACTGCAATCTTTATGTTCCCGCAACGTGGCTTTTTCTTTCTTTCCCGCTCGTGAGGCATCTCAATGCCATGATCGACGCAGTTTCTCACCAGGTGTATGAGAGGGTCTTTGATCTGCTCCAATACACGCCGGTCTATTTCAATCTCGCCGCCATCAATTCTCAATTCGGCCTCTTTCCCGGTATCGCGCGACAGATCGCGCAAAAATCTGGGGAATATCTCGAGAAGGGACGAACAAGGGAGCATCAGAGTTTCTTTCATATCATCGAGCAGAGCGTCAACCATTGCTCCAAAGGAACGCTGGTCATTCTCAATCGCCTTTACGAGCTTTGTCAATCCGGTTTCGAATGCAGGCACGAACGAATCCAAACCATCTCTATCTCTAAGCTCCCGCTTTTTTTCTTGTCCTGCGGCCGCCTTGAACGTTTTCGCCTTTTCTTTTTTCCACCGGACGAAATCGTTCTTCAAGCCCTTTAATTCAGCGGTACGCTGCGCAGTAGCAAGCTTGATCGAAAGCATCTCCTCAGCCAGCAGCAGGAGTTCGTCCAGCTTGGCCGAAGATACCCTTATGGTCCCGGCAAGCGCCTGCGCAAGCACTGCGGGGACCTCGGGTGGAATGAAGATAGAGGTTTTGGGAGTTGATTCAACATCGGGCGTTATCGATTCGTGCACCGATATTTCCCCGGGGTAAGCGGCATCGAATTTAATATCGATCCTCTCATATGTATCCGCCACTTCCGGCTTTTGTATCCGGGTCACTTCTTCCAGCTTCTGGACAAGCTCCCCTATCTTTGATCTATCCGAAGGGGAAACCTCACCGGCAACAATCCCGGCTGTGCAGTCGATTGCCTGATGAAGCAGGTCCAGAACCCGGGAGGAGAGCGTAATCGCTTTGCGTTTGAAGCAGGAAAAGACATTCTCCATTGACTGGCAGACCGCCACTATGTCAGTCAAATTTACAGAACGAGCGGCCCCCTTCAGACTGTGGGATTCCCTGTACACAGCCTCGATAATCTCAGCCTGCTTCTCCGGGTCGCCTTGTTCAATCTCAATCAGTCCGGAGGATATGATTTTGAGATGATCCTGCGCCTCGATTCTAAACATTGGAAGGAGTTGCTTCAGCAGCTCTTCTTCCTTCCGATCCATGCTCATCTCCCTAAAACCGTCTTTTTATACCTTATATCTTCCAACCATCTCTTTGAGTTTCATTCCCAACTCGTTGAGATTTTGCGCCGCCTGTTCGGCCTGCCTCGTGCCGTCTACGTTCTGCTGGGCGGCCATTTTGATATTTTCCATGGCCAGTGCTATCTGGTCCATACCAATTAACTGCTGCTGGCTGGAGGCCGCAATTTGCGTAGCTGCCTGCGCCGATTCCGCTATGCTCTCCGAGAGCTTCCTGATGGAGTCTCCCGATTCAGCCGCCTGCTTGACGCCCCCGTCCACTGCTTTGCTCACCTGTTCTGCAGCCATAACAGAGGCGCTTGTGGCCTTCTGGATATCGCTGAGGATAGCACGCACCTGCTCGGTGGCCTGCTTCGATTGATCAGCCAGGCTCTTGATTTCCTGCGCCACCACAGCAAACCCTTTCCCGTGCTCTCCCGCTTTTGATGCCTCGATTGCGGCGTTTACAGCCAGCAGATTGGATTGCTGCGCTAGGTCGCTCACTGCCGTGATGATCTCACCTATGGCTTGAGTCTGTTCGCTCAACCGCACAATGCTTTCGCCGACCGATTCCATTAATCCCTTGATGTGGTTGATTCCTTCCACGGTGCTGTTGACGGCTATATTGCCCTGCTGGGCTACCGATACCGCCTGCTGTGCAGTCTGGGAAACACTCCTGGACTTTTGGGATGATAACTGCGCTGTCTGTTTGACTTCATCCACTGTCGAGATCGTCTCATTCACCGAGGCGGCGGTTTCGGTTGAAACGGAAGCCAACTGAGTAGTCAGTGCGAGGATTTCGCCGACTGAGGAAGCAAGGACATTTGCCCCTTCCTGCACCTGCTGGTTGACGGCCCGCAGATTTTCCTCAGCCTGTTTGCGCTCGGTTATGTCACGGGCTGCTGCAAAGACGCCCTGGATTTTGCCGGCCTCGCTCATGTAGAGGGCGGCGTTGTAGAGAACATCCGTCAGGCGGGCCGACGTATGGCGGATTGTGAGAGGATAATCTCTGACAAAGCCCTGAGAGATGACTCTTTGATACCCTTCCCTCGCCTTTGCAGGTTCTGTGAAATAGTCGGAAAAGTCGCTCCCGATCAAATGTTCGCGGGAAAAACCGGTGACGAGTTCCAAGGCCTTGTTGACATCTGTGATTTTCCCTTCCGGACTGATTGTCACCAGCGGATCGAGACTGGCCTCGATCAGGCTTCGCGTATATAGCGAAGCGGCCCGCAATTCCTCCTCCATCCGTTTGCGTTCGGTAGTGTCGCGTGCAGCGGCGAAAACGCCCAGCACCTTGCCTTCCACGTCCTTATAGACAGATGCATTATAGAGGACATGAGTCAGCTTCCCGCTGCTGTGCCTGATCGTAAGCGGATAGTCAGTGACATAGCCCTTTTCAAAGACCTGGCGATACCCCTCGCGCGCTTTTTCGGGTTCGGTAAAGTAGGTCGAAAAATCAGTGCCGATGCTCAGTTCACGAGACACACCGGTCGCCTTGATCGTGGCCTCGTTTACGTCGGTGATCTTTCCTTCCGGACTGATGGTCACCAGGGGGTCGAGGCTCGATTCAATGAGGCTGCGGGCATACTGGGAAGCCTGCCTCTGTTCGCTGATGTCACGGGCCGCCGCAAAGACACCCAGGATATCTCCCTGCTCGTCTTTGTAAACGGAGGCGTTGTACAGAACATGGGTCAAGCTTCCGTTTCTGTGCCGAATCGTCAGGGGATAATCGGTAACGGAGCCCTTCTGGAAAACCTGCTGGTATCCCTCGCTGGCCTTCTCGGGTTCTGTGAAGTAGTTCGAGAAATCGGTGCCGATGAGCTTCTCGCGGCCTACCCCCGTAACCTTTACTGTGGCCTCGTTGACGTCCGTGATTTTTCCTTCGGGACTTATTGTTACCAATGGGTCGAGGCTCGCCTCGATCAGACTTCGGGTATATGACGATGCTTTTCGCAGTTGCTCCTCCAGTTTCCTGCGTTCGGCGCCAAACCAGCTCATGTGCAATCCTCCTTTTACGACCACGCTTCCTCATGGATGATGATATTCTTGTCCGCCAAGAGCTTCCTCGCGTCCAAAACCGCCAATCGCTCGCCCGTAACTCCCATGAGAAATTCGCCGCGGATGCCGGTGAGCGTGGGCAGGGAAGGCTGAATTCGCTCCACGGCAATTTTTCGAACGCCAAGTATTGAATCGGCAAGGATACCGAACTCCATCTTATCGTCACGTATGATCAGAACGCTGTTTAAATCGCTGATCCCTTTTTCGGGCATATCGAAAAATTTCTTGATATCGATCACGGAGATTATCCGCCCCCGTACATTTAATAACCCGAGGACGAATGGAGGAACGCCGGGGATGGGGGTATAATCTTTCAGAGGGTAAACCTCGCTGACATAGTACGACTCAATCCCATAATGCTCATTTGCCAGCATAAATTCAACTATTTCAACGTGTTCCGCATCTTTTTCCCGCTCATACTCCCGCGCTAGCGCATCCGCTCGTGCCTTTAGAATCCTTTGCCTGTCCTCGGGGCTCGGCGAAAATCCTTTCTCTATCGCGACACTGGTTTTAGCAATGCGTTCATGTATTTCGTTCCAGTCGATACGCTCACCGCTCATCTAATCACCTCCGGCCGGCTGCCCGCAGCATATTTTCAATGATTTCCGTCAATCTTCCCACGTTTACCTCCTCCGACTCGGGCAAAATATCTTCCGGGTTTCGGCCGGTCAGAAGCGAGAGGGCATTCTCAAAATATTTCACCGATTCCCTGTGCCTGTGGCGTTGCCTGCTGATATTCCCCAAAGCTACGTAGGCCAGAATGAAGTTCGGATCGAGATAGAGCGCGCGTTTAAGAGAAAGCGTCGCGGCTTCTGTTTGCCCCAGCTCAAGGTGAATGGTTGCAATGAGGTAATGAGAGCCGGCTTTGAGCTTATCGGTCGAGATTGCTTTTTCGCACCATTGCAGCGCTTCGGCAAGTTTGCCGGAATTGGCCAGAATGCGCGCCACAAGGGCCATGGCCCCGGCATCCGACGGATAGTGCGATAGCAGGCTTTCGGTTTTTCCCATGGCGTGCGCATAGCAGCCCGCCTCGTACAAGGCTAGAGCTTCACTATAGAGATCGTCCGGCAGGGGAATCCCGGGCGGCAAGCTTTGTGTTGCGGGTTGCAGGTCGCGTGTTTCATGCGGGATCAACTGAGCGTCACCGGCCTCGGATTTCTCATTGGCGTCCAAACCAGGGACAGGCTCGACAGCCGGCATAAACGGAACAATTGGTTCGTCAGGAGGCATACAGGGGAAATGTCCCGCCGCCCGGGACGAACTGCTTTCTTTCCTGTAAATCATTGCGCCGGGCAAGCTTACAGGAGCGAATTGCGGGAACAGTTGAGGGGACAGCTCGGTTGGACTTACGATCAGACAGCCGCCGTCCAACAGCGAGCGGTGGAGATTTTCAACCACTTTCCTCGCCCGCTCCGGTACTAAATACATAAGTACATTACGGCAAAAAATAATATCCATCGCATTGGTGTTGTTGAAAAGCGATGGGTACGTATCTTCCACCAGATTCAAATAGGAAAACGTCACCATTTTCCTGATCCGGGAGAGCACCTCCAGGCTACGGTCACCCTTTTTATTGAAAAACTCTTCTTCGATCCGCGGCGCTATATCGCGAAACGACCAGCGCCTGTAAAGGCCTGCGGCGGCCGTCCGCAAAAATCGAGGATTGATGTCGGTTGCAAGTATTGTGATATTCCAATCGCCAAGGTCTGGAATCATCCTGCTCAGAAGGATGGCGATCGAATAGGGCTCTTCTCCTGTGGAGCAGCCCGCGCTCCAGATTCTAACGTGCTTTCCATTCTCCCGGCGAACTTGAATCAGTTCGGGAAGAACGTTCTCTTCAAGGAGCTGAAATATCTTCTTATTTCGAAAAAAATAGGTCTCTCCGACCGTAAGATGGCTTGCCAGGACTTCTATATGGCTTCGCTTCACTGGAGATGACAAGAGCCATTCTACACAGTCTTCACTATCTTTGAAATCCAGCTCGCGAGCTACGGAGTTGAGTCCCCGCTCCAGGTCCCGCCAGCGTTCTTCGGGAAACCAGAGGCCCATTTTGGAGGCAACGAATGCACTGAGCCGTGATAAAGTTCCCTCTGAAACACTGCTCGCCATCTTTGGCCCCGTTCTGACAAGAAAAAGCAGGATATAGTCTCTAGCCTTTTTTGCCGTTTGGCGTTGGAGGACTGAGTGAGAAAACACTGTCCCTTTTCCTCTGTCCTCCGTCCTCAGTCCTCTGTCCTCTGTGACATTGACTCATCAAGCGCTCTGTCTTCTTCCAGGGAAAGGAATGTGTCGAGGTCATGAATGAGAACCATCCCGTCTGCAAGTTTTGCAATGCCTTCCACATAACCGATGTGGGGCAGAATACCGGAAGACTCGATCACTGCATCCGGCGAAACATAAAGAATCCCGGATACGGAGTCAATCGGAAGGACCACGGATCGCCTGGCCGTCCTTGCAATTATGAGGTGATCGTTCAAGCCGATCTCTTTGTCGGGTAGCCCGAATCGCTTTCGAATATTTATAACTGGTACAATGTAGCCCTCAATATTTATCACGCCTAGCACAATATCCGGCGCTGAAGGCAATGGCGTCACTTCCACGGCCCGAACGACCCTCTGGACTGCAGACAGGTGCAATGCATAACGCTGTCCGTCCATGGAGAAGATGACCAGTTGCCCCGACAAGATCATATCGTCCCGCTCCATCAGGATTTGCTTACCCCGCGAGGTGTTTCATCCGGTGTTTAGGGATGGACGCCGTCTAAAGCCGGATTGCGTGAAAAAGTAACAAACTCGACATGAATGTGTAATGAAACTCAGTTGTAATCACCTGCTAGAATACCCTATCGGGAAGGGGCGCATGGACTCGGACTGCACAGTCCGGTCACCTTAAATCCTTACCCCCTTGGATTTTAGAATTTCAACGCGCCTCTTCCCCCTCCCCCTTTGATTCTGCGCTTTCCTGAACCCTGCCCTGAGCGCTAAACAATGCTTTGCTGATTTGCCTCCCCCCTGCGAGGCAGAGAAAAAACCATAGCAGCAACGTAATGGCGGTTGTCAGAGCGGCAAGCACGAGCATGATGTATCCGCGTATCTGAACGACAAAAGTCCCCAGGCTGCCAAGCGCCGTGTGTAAATCATCCTGCAGGGCAGGCACGCCGGGTCCCGTCAAAGGTGAAACCCATTCACTCAATGCTTCCAGGATTCTGTCCGCCATGAAGTATATGACAGCGGCAAAAGCCAGGTTAAAAAGGAAACATAAAAAAAAGGATTGAATTGCCCAGGCCGTTTTAACTTTCATTCGCGCTCCGGTAAGTCCTTTGCCTGTTCACGATTGAGGCTCCGCAGCATCTGCTCGGCTACCATAAGCGCCCTGTTCTGCAGATCTTTTCCGATGCAACCCTTCCGGGCAAGCACCTCGAGCTTTTCCCGGTCTATAGCGAAGGCGATTTCACCAGCCCTTCGGATCACGTCCACTTCGAGGTCAACGTACCTCGCCCCGTATGGGTAAAGCTCTGTTGGCGTATTTATGTTGAAGTATTCACCTATCGGGAGATGCTCTTTAGAGAAATAGCTGTGTCTTACGTACCATTCGCCTCCCCTGATTTCAGTGATGCAGTAGTCGCCCTTCCCGATGGGTAGATTCAGCCCGTCATAGCGGCCTTTCGAGAAATTGCGTTTGAAAACTATCCTGTTTTCGGCTGCGGACTGAAGAACCCCTTCCCTTGGACGCATCGGTTTGCCCGATGGCCTTATGTGATCGAGCCTGACTCGGCCTTCTTTGATCAAAGGGTCCAGGATGGCTTCCCTGATGAGCCTCTTTTCCAGGTCCGCCATGTTCTCAGGATGCCGGGCAAATTCTGTTTCCGCCGATTCGAGCAGTTCAGGAGCTATGATCTTTAGTCTGTGGTGATTCTTGAGAGTCGGGACCACCCCGGCGCGAATCTGGTCCAGTCTTTCCTTGGCCCCTCCCGGCAGCTCCAGATTTGCGATGACGACCGGTTCGCTGTCATCTGTCGGCAAAAAACTGACGATGACGGCGTCCAGAAGCGATTTCTGCATATGAATCAACAGCTCGCACAGATGGTCGGCCTCTCCCCTGACCTCGATTCCCTGGAGATCCTCTCTGTCCCGTATCAGGATTTCATATTTCCCATCGTCCTGGAATTCCATATGTAATCGTTCTCTGACTTTTTCGGAAGGCTCCACGACCTGGAACCCGTAATCGAGCGCAAATTTTGTGAGCGCCGTGCTGTAGATTCCTCGAATCTTGATGCGGGGCAACATCCCGAATCTCCCTTCAGTTGAGACCTGAATCCAGCCGCTCAATTCACTTGAGATTATTCTCGGAAAAAACCGATTCCGTCAACGGAAATCAGGTTTTCTTTAATTTCCGTCCTGGCCCCCAGAATTTTCTCGATCAGCCACAAGTTGGATTCTATATGATCGGTGAGGCATGGAACGATATACCGGCTTCGGCCGCTCGCCAGACCCGCGAACAATATCAACTGGTCGGCGGCAAACCTGTCTACGGCGGCCCCTGTTGCGATGTCCGTCAAAAGGCCATCCACCGCACTCTGCGCTATTGACTCCGAACTGCGGCCGCGTTTTCCCGCCCTGTCGAATCCAAGCAGGCAACCGCCTTCGGTTTCAGCCCACAGCAGCAAGGCGGCGCCCTTTTGGACGGCAGTGGTGTCCTCGACAATGTCGATTTCAGGACTGAAGCCTTTTTGTGCAAGCAGTTCGCGGCTCCTCTCAGCCATGCGCCGCGCAACCGAACCGCTTTCGAGATGCGACGCCAGCGATATGCCTTGAACCCTGCGGATTTCTCCCCTTCGCGTCTTTTGAAAGGCTTTCAGAGGAGCACTGGCCGATTCGACTGACACGTTTAGCTCCCCACTTCCCTTTGGCACATATCCTGGACGGATCATTTTCAGGCCTGCCTTCGCCCCCATTTGCCCCAGAAGCGGCAGGAGGACTTTGTCCATGTAAAATGCCGTTGGCGCAAAATCCTGAAACAGGCCTCCTCTGATCGTGAAACTGGTCCGCGCTCCCGCAAAAAGAGCCAGGGGAATAAGGGTAAAAGCCAACATAGTGGCCGAGCCGGCCGTTCCGATGTCCCATTCGAAAACGCCTCCCTTTAAGCTCGCCCCTGGATAATAAGTTATTTCCCTTGAGCCGACCTCGCCACCATCCAGGCGCCCGGACGTAACCTGTGCACAGGCCTTGACGGCCACGAGGTGCTGGGGCCGAAGCCCTGGCTTCTCCCGCTTTTCTCTGATCCGAACCATCCGCACAGGCTGGTTCGTAAGCGAACAGAGCGCTACGGCAAATCTGAGCAGAGTGCCGCTTCCCGATTTTTCGGCGCCGTCGATTTCTATCAACGAAGTTTCCATATGGCTTGAATCAGCACCTTAAATAAACATCTTTTCAATGATTAAAAGGCTGTGTGCCCCTATTCCTCACGAAACAGCCGGGATTCCATTTTTGACTATTTTGAATTGATAACTACTTTCAGAAGTACAGGTTATTCGAGATTGCGTATTTTCGCTCGGCCGGCTCAGGCCGGCTATCGTTCTAAAAGGAGAGTTGAAGTACTAAGGGTGGCTGGAATGAATGGTTTGAAAGCAAGTATCCGGCAGAGAAGAAATAGCCTTTTACCCAGTGGATAGAGACTGTTTGTCCAGGGCTCTGCCGAGCCTGCGCTTCGTAAGGCCGCAGAATTCTTCATGGTCGGGTCCGAAATCGATCCCCATTTCCGCAACGGCTACGGCGTGCCTGCAAGGCGGTGGTATGCGGACGGCATCCTTTGCAGTGGTGATGATGACTTCGGCGCCGTGTTTGGACGCGGAGTCAATAATCTTCAAAAAATCACCAACCGTATATCTGTGATGGTCCGGGAAACTCAATGAATCGCAAATCGTTATCCCTGCCTCTCCAAGCCCCATAAAAAAACTCTCCGGCCTGGCAATTCCTGCAAAAACAACGGCCTTTCGATCCAAAAGCCAATCGAGTGGAAAAAGAGGTCCGCCTTTTGTCAGGCTGATTCCTCTCATAGTGTGCCGGCAGGCAAAAACAGGTATTCCGGGAAAAAGTTCCCGGAGCTTATCTCTTAGCGGCCCGGCATCGCCGTCTTTGCCTGCGTGAGTAATCACGAGAACATCGGCCCTTTTTAGATTTGAAGGAGGTTCTCGGAG
>JBEKXG010000037.1:0-15345 GCA_049512295.1 Syntrophobacteraceae bacterium | reverse complement strand
TGGGCTGGAGCTTGTTGCTGAGTTCGTCGAAGAGTTGCTTCGCCTGCTCTGCGTTCATGAGCCTTGGTTCGACAAAGGTATTGAGCACATCGGCGCGATGGGAAAAATCATCGAAAAGATTTTTACCGAAATCGGTCAGATGGCCGCTCGTTGTGATATGACCAAATGGAAGGCCGATTCTTTTAAAAGAGTCTTGGATTTCAGCCGGGGTGGGGACCTTGATGATCTTTTTCCCCCGTGCCGTATATCCCACCTCCTGGCTGATTGTGCGGATATTGGCCCAAAAAATGTTTTGGCTGGTTCTGGAAGCGCGAGTCAGGCTTCAAGGGACTCCTCAAGACGGCGTACGAAAGTTTCCAGTGTAATGCCCAGGACCTTGCAGATTTCTCGAAGCTCCAGTATATCGAGGCGGCGTTCCCCTCTTTCGTACTTACTGACGAAAGGTTGTGGTTCGCCGATCAGCCGGGCAAGGTCCGATTGCCGGAGACCTGCCTCTTCTCGCATTTTCCGGAGGAGCTGCTGGAGTTTTTCCTGCTGGTCGGTGTGGATGCTCTTCTCCATAGTGAAAGCATTCATAATGAGGCTTGATTCATATACCAAAATAGTATAAAGTCGGTCCTCACAAAGGATGGATCGGAGGTCTCTTGAATTTTCGTGAGGGAGTAATGAGGCAGGCTGCTCTGTTTAAGGAACCGATGAGAAAGAACTTCATTAGGCCGTTCAGCTTGCAGCTCCTAAAGTGGGTCGGCAATAAACAGCGCTTCGCCCATGAGATAGTTGCCTATTTCCCTAAGCGCTTCGGGACCTACTTCGAGCCGTTCTTGGGCAGCGGCGGAGTACTGGGGGCCCTGGCTCCCCAAAACGCGGTTGGTTCCGACTCCTTCGAGCCATTAATGAAAATTTGGCAGACACTGCAAAAAGAACCACAGACTCTGAAACGCTGGTACGAGCAGAGGTGGGAACTTGTCAGAAGCGGGGATAAGCGTCAGGTTTACGAGGAAATAAAAGCTTCCTACAATGCCAAGCCCAATGCAGCCGATCTGCTTTTCATTTGCCGTTCCTGTTACGGAGGAGTGGTTCGGTTCCGGCAAGCCGATGGCTACATATCAACTCCGGTGGGAATCCATGATCCGATTTCCCCCGAATCTTTTTCCTGGCGAGTAGACGAATGGCATTATCGGACCAAAGGGACGCAGTTTATCAGGATGGAATATGAAGAAGCGATGAGCATGGCCAGAGCCGGCGATATGGTTTACTGCGATCCTCCCTATAGCCATAGTCAGGCTATTCTTTACGGCGCCCAATCCTTCAGCTTGGAACGTTTATTTGAGGTGATCGAAAAATGTAAGTCCCGAGGTGTGTTCGTAGCCCTGAGCATTGATGGCTCAAAGCGATCGGGTAACCATTTATGCGAACTGCCCCTACCGAAGGGACTTTTTGAAAGAGAGCTATTCATAAATATCGGGAGATCGATGTTGAAGCGCTTCCAGATGAACGGTTCGTCACTGGAGCACGAGGAGGTGGCAGATAGGCTTTTGTTGACTTATTAACCTGAATCGGCCATCCTCTTCCCGATTGAGTGAGAAGGAGACGGACATGGGACGTGATCTTCGAGCGATTGGAATCAATCTGGGTGGACTTGTCGAAAATCGGAGGCGTGGCCTCCTTCTTCTTTCCACCAGTCACTTACATGCCGCTCCCTAATCTCTGATTAGTTGAAGCTCTCCTTCGCCAACCCCATATCGCAGGTCATCCCCGTGAACTCCCGGAATTGGTCCACATCGTAGATACACTGGGTATAAACGTCGCTTAATTTGAAATGGTCGTAGATCCGGAAAAGTGCATCGGCTGCGGGTTCTGCGCCAGCGCATGCCCCTGCGGCGTCTGGAACCTGGTGGAGAACGAGCCGATAGAATAGTTAGAACTTGTAGCTCGCACCGACGTTGAAGATGTTGGCCGCTGTACCCCAGCTATACCCTTCCGTGTACGGCGGATTCGGTGAAACCGGGCCTGCAATGACGGACTCGCTTCCAAGGTCCATGTACAGATACTCCGCCTTGACGGTCCAATGCTTCGAAATGGCGTATTCGATGCCTCCGCCTAAGGCCCAGCCCACGTTTGTAGTGCTGAAGGATGCGGGGTAGCTGTTAAACCCCTTCCCAAAGTCGGTATTTGCCGAGTAGGACACATTGCCGTAGGCAAGACCGCCCGTCGCATAGATAAGCGCGTTGGGCGTCACGGTGTAGCCCAGCCGCGGCCGGAGTGTTCCGAACCAGTTGATATTTTCATGCGCTGAAACAGCACCCGGAAAAGTACCGCCGTTGTTGAGGAGGATGGGGGAGACGCTTTGGGAGCCGCTCATTCCGGACCCCGAAAAGTCGGCCTCGATTCCAGCGACGAAGCATCCCATTTGATAGTTGTAGCCGGCCTGCACACCACCGACGACCCCGCCCGGACGGGTACTCAGTGTCGACGGTGCCTGGTCGTTGGGGACCCGGGGCAGGGGAAGGGGGTTAACGTAGGTATCTGCGTCACTCTGGCCGTAGCCGAGGTGAAGGCCGACGTAAGGCCCGGTCCAATCAAAGGACTGTGCACTCTCCGCCGCCAAAGCGGTTTGACTGAAGATCAGCACCAAGGCCAGTGCCGGCAAACACATCAAACGCGACAATTTCATGGCTTTCCCCCTTTTTCCATAGAACGAACTTGAACTGGAATCTAGTTGCGGAAATGATTTCTTTACCCCATGACTCATAATTCTGTAAGCAGGATCAATACTGCCGTCCTCCGGAGAGTTTTGGCCGGTATGCGTGTGGGGGTATCGGCGGCAGGTCTAAGGCGAAAACCAGACCATTGCCGGATCGCCCACCGTGGGAGGCCAGACCGAAAAGAGTATTGCCCAACAGGAGCAGTCGCCCGTCAACCCAGGATCCGTCATTGTAGTCAAAACGGTGCAACACCTTGTATTGCGATCCGTCGAGTCCGAGGGAGTAGATCACTCCGAAGGTGTCAGGTCCATTGCTGGACGTTGTGCCGTAGAGCTTATCTCCCGCCAGAATCACGCCTTCCAGGGGACCACTGTCGTTTTCCGTGAAACTGTGCAAAACCCGGTAATCTGCACCATCGGGCCGCATGGAGAAGATCACCCCCTGGCCGTAAACACCCCCATAAACTGTGGCCCCGAAGATCCGGTTATAGGCCAGGATTGGCGTGGAGACGGAGAACTCCCCGTCCGAACCGCCGAAATTGTGCAGGACTTTGAAGTTCGATCCGTTGGTCCGAATCGAAAACACCGTTCCCAGATTATTTTCGCCGCCGAAACCAGTGGTGCCGTAGAGAATGCCGTTCTCCAACGCCAGGCCGCCTGAGGGCTCCTTCCCATCACGCCCGCTAAAGCTATGCAGGATAGAGAAACCGGTTCCGTCCGGTCGAACGGCAAACACCGCTCCCGATTCAAATTCACCACCCGTCTGCGCTGTGCTGTACAGCCGTTTCCCATCGGAAACAAAATGGGCTCTGGGAAGCGAAGCGCTGAGGTCTGCTCCGCCGCAACTGAATTCCCAGAACACTTTATAATTACTTCCATCGGTCCGGAGCGACAACAGGGTGCCGCAGCCGGTGTAATCCCAGTTTGGGCAGTTGTTTTGGCTGCATCCCCCTGCCCAGGTTATTCCGTACAGGGTGTGCCCATGGTAAAACAGGCTCCCATGGGGCCATTCGCCATCACGGGGTTGGCCGGCAAAATGGTGAAGCAAGGTGAAGTCGGAGCCATCGGGGGTAAGGGAGAAGACCATTCCCTTATTGTCGATAGTGTCACCGGCAGTCATCCCATAGAGCCTGCCGTCTACCGAGATCAGGTGGCCGTATGGCGCCATTCCATCGGTTCCGTCGAATTCGTGAATAATCCTGTAGCCTGCCAGGGCCGTTCGGTCACCGCCAACCAGCAATGCGAACAGGAACAACACCGCTGCCATCAATCCCTTTCTCATGGTCCCCACTCCCCCGGGTAAGCCGAGATGGTTGAGTTGATAAGAAAAAGAATCGTCCGTTTCAGAATCCGCCGCACAGGCGCCTGAAACATAGGAATTTCGTTCTTGGGGTTGTTCCGTGATATCGTTTGGTCCCGGCCGGTTTTCGGCCGGTCTTCCCTTAGAACTGAATTCAGAGTGATGTTAGTTTGATATTGGTAAATAAAACGGGCTATACGCCGGAGGCATTGTAAGTAAAGACATTTCAAAATGCCAGAAATAATAGGGGACGCTGCAGAACTCTTTTCGACCGTGAAAAGAAGGTTGGCGGATTTGGGGTAAATTTTTGACCGAAGACCGTGCAGCTTTGCTCAAAGGACAGATCGGAGAGCCATCGTTGCTGATTCGGGTGTTTACTCGTAGTCATTCCGACTTTTCAATATGAGCTTCATCCCCGCTAAACCGGAACTCCTTGGGAAGGAGCACCGCCGGGCTGTTTCCGCTTTTAAAAATCCTGGCGGTGTTCATTTCGCATCTTCTTAAGGTATTTACTTGTTGTAAATATTGGATGAGACGACGGCCACAGTCAAGCCGGATCGGCGCAACCTTGCTCCCGTTTAGTGCAAACTTCTGTTGATCGCGAACAGGAACTGAAGATAATGTGCAAATATGATAACATTTCACTGAAACTTTCGCACAATATGGTATGGACAATTTCATTGTCCATGGAAGGATGAAATATGACGCGAGTCCAAAAACTGGAAAGGGAAGTGAAACAACTCACCCCCGGTGAGCTTTCAGCCTTTCGAAAATGGTTTGAGCAATATGATGCTGCTCAGTGGGACGAACAGATTGAGGAAGACGCCCTTTCGGGCAAGCTGGACAAACTGGCGGAGAAGGCTCTTGCAGACCATAAAGCGGGAAGGACAAACGAGATTTGAAGCACTTTGCATCACCAGACTTCTGGTCGTGCTATCGTCGCTTGCCAAAGCAAATACAGGAATTGGCTGATACAAGCTATGAAATGCTCAAGGCTAATCCTGCCCGTCCGTCACTTCACTTAAAAAAGATTGGCAGGTACCGGTCTGTCCGGGTTGGCCTTCACTATCGCGCGGTTGCGGTCGAAGTCCCAGAGGGGCTTCTGTGGTTTTGGATCGGAAGCCATTCAGAATACGATAAACTATTGGGCTGACAAGCATTTCGAGGCGGACTCCCAACCAGCACAGAGATCAAGTGGGATCGCTTCCTTCGCTGCTTATCTTAGTACCATTATGAGGGATCATGAATCGGAAATACCTCCTGGATAGCCTCGACGGTTTTAAGGGTCTTGTCTTCAGGCTTCTTCCACCCCATGTTGCTGGATCGGTGGCCTGCGTCCCCATGACAACGGATGCGCCTTGGACCGACGCTGATAAGACAGCTTTCGAGAAGGCCATCGGAATACCTAGAGAGAGGACACATTGGATGCCAGGCGGTTTCGCAAATGTGCCGCCAGCATCTGATAAAGTCGCGAGATCGCGGTGGGTGCAGGCAGTTGCCGCACTGAGCGAACCGTGTCATTTTCTCGATCCGGACACAGGATTCTATGATCGTTTGACTAACGGTTCTGAGAAGATGGTTCTTGTGACGGAGCTTGAGACTATCCTTCGCAGCCGGGATGCTTTGATCGTCTACCGGCATCAATACTGGCCCCAAGTGGGGCAGGATGGCATTCCCGCTAATGTGTATCCCTATGTCTGGCATGGCCTTCGTATGCTGAAGGGGGCAGGTCTTTGCGCCTTCGCTTATCAGTCGAGGGCAGCAAGCTTGTTCTTCATCTCGCGGCAGCCCTCGGGGCTGTTATCTCTGGAGAGGGGCTTGCGTACAGCGATGTTGGGAATGTCACCAAACATAGTCAATCGGCGGCTGGTGGTGTAGCTGTTCAATAGTGTGGCATGCTTGAGACGAGTCAAATCAACACCCGCACGTCCAATGCCACGGCTCCCCTTCCCTCATCGTTAAGGCTCACCGGGTTCACATCCATCTCGCGGATTTGCGGGAAGTGGTGCATGAGCAGGGAGACTTGCACGAGGATGCTGGCCGCAGCTTTCAGATCTGCCTCCCGCATGCCTCGGAATCGGCCAAGTATACGTTTTCCCGATAGCTCTCCGAGCATTTCCATGGCTGCGCCGTTATCGATAGGGGCAAGACGGATACTTACGTCTTTCATGACCTCAACCATAATCCCTCCCAGGCCGGTGAGCACTACAGGGCCAAAGGACGGGTCCCTCTTACCCCCGGCCACGAGTTCCCGTGAGGCCGGGGCCATCTTTTGCACCACGATGCCCGAAATGTCATCCGAAACCTTCTGCAGCCGATTCCATTCATTCCGGAGGGATTCGGCATCGCGTACATTCAACGTTATGCCGCCCCTGTCGCTTTTGTGCAGAAGAGAAGGCGAGACCGCTTTGAGCGCCACGGGAAAACCAAGGTCCTCAGATGCTTCAAGAGCCTTATCCAGGCTCCTTGCCATGCGCCATGGTACGGTCGGTATGCCTGCAAGATCCAGCAAATCGAGCGCCTCGTGAAGAAGCGGCTGCCGATTTTGCCTCTCGATGTCACCAAACCACTTCTCGATATCGTTTAACCGGATTCCGGCCCCCGGATTCACCACTTCCGGGGCAAGCTTAGCCGGAACGGCCATGGTCGAGGCGTCGCGCAATGGCGTGGCAAGCACATCGGATTCGGGCTTCACTCGGTCTTTTTTGCTCCACTTTAATCGAACCGCAAGGGCCTGCAGGGCTTCCGCAGGTTCCAGGAAAAAGGGAGAATTTGAGTTTTTCTCCAGGAGCACCCGCTCTTCAAACGGGATTTCCATCACCGTTGCGACGGGTTTTCCCGATTGCCGGGACAGTGCCGACAGGTTTTCCACCAAGCGCCGTGTTGTCTCCCGCTCAATCACCATATGGGACACATGGATGAATACAACGCCGTCGATATCATGCTGACGAAGCACCTTTTCCACCAGGCTGATATAGTAGGCCAACTCGAAGATATCCCCAAGGTCCAGCGGATTTCCCAACCGGATGACGCCGGCGCGGCCGCGGCTTTGAGCTTCATGGAGAATGTCCGGCTCCAAAGCAGGAAGGTTGAAGCCATAGCTTGCGCAAACATCGGCGGCTACGACGGCATGTCCGCCGGACCGTGATAAGATGGCAAGATTTTTCCCTTTAAGCGGCGGAAGGGACAAACCTTTCGCCGCGATTATCGCTTCGGAGACGGAATGAACCCTCAGGATGCCGCTGTCACGGCAGACGGAATCAACTACCTGGTCATCTGCGGCCAGAACAGCCGTGTGGGATTGGGCAATTGTGAGACTCATAGCACCGGTGTTGGACTTGTGCAGGATGACAGGCTTGGAACACCGTCTCGCCAGTTCGGCAAATGCGCGGCCCCTTTTGAAACCTTCCAGGTAGAAGTATATGACCTCAGTTTCCGGGTCGTCCATGAGGTAGGCCAGGTAGTCCGCTTCATCGAGATCCAGCTTATTCCCCATGCTGACGAGCTTGCTTATGCCTACCCCCGAGGTGCATAGCCTCTCGGCAAGGCAAAGCCCGACTCCGCCGCTTTGAGCAAATATGCCGATTTTACCTATCCTGTACGGGGCCACAAAAGCGACAAATGCGGTGTAAAGTCCGGTGGCGGTGTTAACGGCGCCTATGCAATTGGGGCCGACAAAGCGGATGCCAAATCTTTGGCTTGTTTTCAGTATTTCTCGTTCGAGCATTTCTCCTTCGGCTCCGCATTCTCGAAAGCCGGCGGACTCGATAACAGCCCAACGTGTCCCTTTCTCGCCGCACTGAGCGAGCACATCGTGAACGAAACGCGCAGGGGTGAGAATAACTGCCAGTTCGGGGTTGCCGGGCAACTCCGTGACTGAGTGATAAACCGGGTGCCCTAAAACCTCTCCACCTCGAGGACCAACGGCGTAGATTTTTCCCTGGTATCCGAAGTTAACAAGATTTGCCACAATATTCTTGCCGAGGTTTTCCGTGGATTCGGAAACTCCAACTACCACGATGGATTCGGGCCGGAATAAGCCATTCACGATTCAACTCCTGCTTGTTCACTGAGCTTGATGTCAACACAGCTTACCGGAATCTGAACTTCGCTTGGGTTAAATCTGCGGTCGGGGAAGAAGGCCGGCCCTTTCTGTGATCTCTCTTATTCTTTCCTCCCATTCGATAGCCATTATGTGCACGCCGGCAACTCCGGGGATTTCACGCACTTGCTGTATCTGCTCGAGAAGGAGGCTGATCCCCTCTCCGGCCTGGTTTCCCTTGGGAACACCCCTGATGCGTTTAATGATCTCATCCGGAATGGTGATTCCAGACACATTCCTGTTCATGTAGGCCGCCATACCGGCAGACTTGAGCGGCGTCAGTCCGGCGAGAATGAAGCACTGCTTGTCCAACCCCATATCGCAGGCCATCTTCATGAACTCCCGGAATCGGCCCATATCGTAGATGCATTGGGTTTGTATGAAATCGGCGCCGGCCCGGATTTTTTTGGCGAGCCTGATCACTCTGAACTCGAACGGATCGGCAAAAGGATTGGCCGCCGCTCCCAGAAACATCCTGATACCCCCTTCGACCGGATCGCCGCTGTTTACCGTGCCCTGGTCCCTGATTGTGCGTACAACCTCCAGAAGCTGGATGGAATCCAGGTCGAAGACGTTTTTCGCCATGGGATGATTGCCAAAGCTCTGATGATCGCCGGTAAGACATAGCATATTCCGGATCCCCAGAGCGTGCGCCCCGAAAATGTCGCTCTGGGCGGCGATTCGGTTGCGGTCCCTGGTAACCATCTGCATGACCGGTTCCACGCCGCTTCGCACCAGAATCGAGCTGGCCGCGATGCTCGACATGCGCACCACCGCTGTCTGATTGTCAGTGACGTTTGCCGCGTCCACGCAGTCCCTGACGAAGTCTATCTTTTTTTGAAGATGCTCCACGTCCGCGCCCTTGGGTGGGCCGCACTCGCAAGTTACGGCAAAGTGCCCGGAGGAGAGCACCCTCTCGAGGTTACTTCCCGATTTCATAACGTTTCTATCGCTCATGGTCGTCGTTATCCGGTGTGGATTGTGTTGGTTCAAGCCGGCGGCGGCACCCGCCTCGCGGAGCGTCGAGATCGGCTCAGCGAGGCGGGCGCCTTCGTTGTGTTATTTCAGCCTCTGTAGAGATGTTCCCGAATGGTGCGGCGGACTCCGCCATCTGAAGCACTCCTCCAGTTTTTCGCGGGAAAAAGATTCTGGAGTTCCTCAAGTTTTCCGAGCCTTTTCAGCCGGTCATATATGAGCTGCCATACACAGTCGATGTTTGCAGGGTCAACTTCGCACTTGCCTTTTTCAGATCCGCCGCACGGTCCGTTCAAAAGACGCTTCGAGCAACGGGCGATAGGGCATATTCCACCGGTATGGGCCGTAATGCAGTCTCCACAACCGGCGCACATCTCAGCCCAGCGCCCCAGCCCGGCCGCTGCGCCGTAAAAAGTAGTGTCCAATCCCGGAAAGATCGGCACCTTCCCGAGTCGGTCGGCAAAATAATTCACTCCCACGCCGCAGGCAAGAGACACAACCGCATCGATTTCTTCATTCTCCACGCGGCTGAGGATGGGCAGAATAAATTCCTCGTCGCATTGCCTCTGCACACAGCCTTCCAGGATTGTTTTGCTCAGGCCGTCTCTGCCGAAAGCGATCCGCAGGCCCGACGCGAGGATCTGCACCTCGGCTTCTCCTCCAGCCAGGCAGACGGTGGTGCATGTACCGCAGCCGACAATCAGAATTTTTTCGAATTTTTCAAGATAGCCCTTAACCTGCACGAACGGTTTAGGGTCAGCAACAATCATCGCGAATCTCCTTCATGAACCAGCTCGTCCGGGGCAACAGTTTTAGCCGAAGCCGAGCGGAATTCTTCCCATATCCGGGGCCAGCATTCCTCTGCGCTGCCATCTGTTTTGAAAAGCTGCAAGCTGTGCCGCCCCACTCCAATTTCGTCCAGAAACTTTTGGGCCCGGTTGATGCGCCTCGAGAGCAATTCTTCAGCCCCGGGGTAGAAGCAGCCGTTTTCGCTGCAGGCCATCACGGCGACCTTATCTGCGCCCAGTTCGAAAGGACTGAGCAGATCGGCGGCGCTAAGCCGGCTGACGCATGGAATCATCACGCGCAGGATGCCCGACTGCCGGATTTCCTCTTCGGTTTGCTCCCTCAGAAACTTCCTGCTGGTTGTCTCATTGAGACAACAATAGGAAACCACGAAGGGTTTCGCGATCTTAGCCGCGTCCGACTTGGACAGGATCGCTCTCAGAGCATCTTTCATACCGTTTGTGGCAAAACGTGAGAGCGCGATCCCGGCGGCAGGACACTCTGCGGCGCACAGCCCACAGGTCTGGCACTGTTGAGCAGGCATAACAGCCGTCTTTTCCACTTTGGCCACCCCGAAAGGGCAGATCCGCACGCAGGTAAGGCAGCCGGCGCAGTGGCTCCCGGACTTGAGATAGGCGCCGGTGGCACAGGCAAGACAACGTCTCGATTCGGCGAGTGCCTCCGCCTCGCTGTATCCCGGCTCGACAGGAGAAAAATCCTTGATTCGTTCGGCAGGGTCCGCAAGACTCACCTCGACGCGTTCGAACCGTTTGGCAAGAGAAGCCGTTGCCGCCGGGAGCTCGCCTATGGTTGTGATCGTTCGTTGAGGCAGCTCCAGCGTCTCTCCCGTCTGCAAAAAATGAGATATGACCCTGGCGGCGTCATGGCCGGTAGAAACGGCCTGGATGGCGGAGCCGGGACCGGTCATGACTTCGCCGCATGCGAATACGCCGCGTTCGGATGTGGTCATCGATGCGCGGTCGCATAGAAGCCGGCCGCGTTCAACGGCAACGGGGGTTTTCCCCAAAAATTCCAGGTCGGCTTTCTGGCCGATTGCGAGAATAACGCTGTCAACTTCGATGCTGGTGGTCGCCGATTCATCGTACCGGGGACTGAACCGATGCTGATCGTCAAAAACGCTGGTGCAGCGTTTGAACTCGATCCCCGTCACTGTGCCGTTCTTCTCAAGAATTGCCTTAGGTCCCCGGGAATTGAGAATTTCTATACCCTCCTGCTCGGCCTCCTCTATTTCCCATCGCCATGCAGGCATTTCTTCCCGTTTCTCAAGGCAGGCCATGTATACTTTGGACGGCCCAAGTCGCTTGGCGGCCCGGGCGATATCGATAGCCACATTCCCGCCCCCGACCACAAGTGCGCGGTCTCCGAGTTCGGGGTTCATTCCATTCGCGATGTCCCACAGGAAGGTAATGCCCAGAAACACTCCCTTGCCGTCAGTTCCGGGAATGGGCAGCGAAACGCTTTCGGAAAGACCCGCTGCGATGAGAATTGCATCATTTTCTTTTTGCAGCTCATCAAAGGAAATATCCCTGCCCACCTGGCAACCGGTTCGAACCTCGATGCCGGCGGCCAGTATGTCCTCGATATCTTCTGCAAGGGCCTCAACCGGAAGTCTGTAGCGAGGAATGGCATGTGCGAGCATGCCGCCGAGCCTCGAGTCCTTTTCATAGACCCTCACCCGGTATCCGAGAAGCGCAAGGTCCTGAGCAGCGGTCAGGCCTGAAGGACCTGAACCGATGACGGCCACGGTCCCGACTCTGCTTTGCGCCGGTTTCTTTCGCCTGGCGATGCGGTACTCTTTTGTGTTCTCCACTACGAAACGTTTGAGCATCCTGAGGCTTACCGCAGAATCGATAGCCTTTCTGCGGCACTCGGATTCGCACGGATGGTGACAAATGCGGCCGCAGACGGAAGGAAACGGATTCACCTCGAGCAGGACGTCGAGGGCGCCCTCATAATCGCCCCTGCTCAAACGTTGCACATACTCGCGGGTGTCGGTGTGAACCGGACATGCAGCGGAGCATGTGGCCAGCATATCGCCTGCAGAGATTTGCGGGGATTCTTTATCCATGGTGCCGTTTAACCCTCTTGAGCTTGAGAATCAGAACTTTAACATAGATACCAATCAGTTGTGAGTTTTGGAGTTATAACCGATGAGGCATCTAAATTACCATCTTTTTTTGAACGCAAAACAGCCTAAATCTTCCTTTCTCCAGGAGGAAAGCAGCGCATGCAACCGCCTCACCCGGATGGCTTCCTCTACTCATGGGCAAATATCGATTGTAGGGTAGATCCCCTTCAAGATGCCTTCAGGATACGGTTGGATCGTGTTGAAAGAGATATGCAGCGCGTTTTGAGCATGGCCACGGTTTGCGGAACCGTCAAAGTAGGCCCCGTTGGCTTGAAGAATGTGCTCGATACGGTGGACAAAGGCTTCCACAAAATGGAATCCGCTTCCCTCGAAGCTCATGGCGCCCAGTTCGATTTTGTTCTTGGTCCCGGCCAGCGTCTCCAGCGGCAGGCTGTGCCGTTCCAAATCTTTACGGTTTCTTATATAGCCCCAGACAAGCCTGCCCTCAGCGATTTCCAATGGCTCTTCCACATCGATGATAGTATGCGGCATTACGATGCTGGCGGCCCCGATATTCAGTTCGCATTTCGGGCTTCCACGCAGAAAGGAGTTGAAGCCCACGAAGACCTTTTCCCCAAGTTTTGCATGGAGCACCTTTGCGCCATGGGCTGTGATGTTGCGGCCCTCGAGCCGCGAAGCAACGATACAGCAGTTTTCCTGGGCATTGGATCCCTTGCCGAGCCAGCAGTTTTCAAGATACGCCCTTTGAGCCACAAGCACGTTCTCACTGATCCCGGTTTCACCCTTGACGACTGCGTACCGGCTGAGCGAGGCGCCCTCGGGAACCGGAATGGGGCGAACCGAGTGAACCACCTCGAATACTTTCTCAAAGTCGATTTTTCGGCCTTCGACGAAATCCATGAATATGCCGGCCGGCTTCTTGCCTGGTTCCAGGTGGATGTATCTCTCCAGGACATCCCGGGGGAAACGGTAGATGAATTTGAAACAATCGCCCGAATCAATCAGAATCTGCCCGGGATCAATGAAGCTGTGAGCCAACTCACCGGTTTGAACGTAAGCATAGGCCCCGATTACGCAGTCATGCAACCTGGTGAGATCGACCGTAGAGAAAGGGCCAAGGAAGCTGCCTTCAACCGGAGATCCATGAATATTTGCATAATGCATGGAAGCAGTATTCTGGATGAAAAATTCCTCGGGGCTCTCAGGATCATGTGAGTGATTGTGCACCAGGTTCTTGATCAAATAGCTGTCCTTGATTCGAATGACCTCGTCATCGTGAAGAGGAATTTCCAGGGTTTCGTACTTGAAAACATCCCCTCTTGCTTTCAGTTCATCTCCACGCACATCGGTCTTATACAGGACGCAATGATCCACCGTGGATTTGCCCAGGAAATAACTTCCTGCAATGCTGGAGCCGTTGAAGTGAAAATGAATCGGGTGATGCAACGTCAGCCCGTAAAACGCATAGAACCGTACAAACTGATCGAGTGGGATCAGATGTCGAAGATAAGGGCCCACGTCAAACGCCGGCTTTCTCAGGTTGATGTTTACTCGATCTATAATTCGATCTATGAGCTTCTCCAATTGGTACACAAGCAACCCTCCCATGGAAAAAGTCCCGGCATGCCCGGCTCAGCCTTGCACTATGCATGTCTTTCAATCGCGGTGGGCGTTCGCGTGACGTCTTCTATAGCACAGAAAAGAGTCGATCCGGTATTTTCGGATTAATACTAATTAGATTAAAATTGACAATGTGATCGAACCCATCGGGGAACGATTCCAAATCCTTCAAAAAGGTGACGCCGTGCTGTGCGAGATGTGTAAAGGTAAAGGGATGATTTATTGTTTTACTTGCAAAAAAGGGCACACAACCCCGCCCTGGCTTGCCGGACTGGCGAAAGAGAAGTGTTTGGTGTGTGAGGGCAAAAAGGAAAGCAAGTGCCCGGTATGTGACGGAAAAGGTGAAGTCTGACACGATGGAGGAAACCGGATGAAAGGTGCCAAAGAGCGTTTCGAACAGATCCTGGAGCTGGCGGAGCGCCTGGAAAATAGAAAATCGGACCTTCAGGCCGCCGCCGCTGCGGATGCCGGGTTTCCGGTAAGTATTACCGGGATGGAAGTAGATTTGGCGGTGCGCCACCTTCGCACCATGGAAGAGGAAATTCCCCTGATTGAAAACGGGAAGCCCTACGGCGTAGTTGCAGCCATTTTCCCTTACGACGCGTCAGCCATTATGCTGGCTCGTCTTGGAGGCGCCGCCCTCATTACGGGAAATCGCCTGCGCTTCAGTTTTTCGTCTCAGGCTCCCCGTTCGGCCGGTCTCATTGCAGAAATCTGTAAATCCGTTCGCGCCCTCGATCCCGTCGTCGGAATGAACAATCGCGAATTCGGAGACCAGTGCGTTAAGGATCATGCTGTGCGGGTGCTTTTCATGTCGGGAGGCTCTGAGGTTGGAGAGGCATATCGCGGGCGCCGCGAGGCTTTTGACAAGATATTCTTCGCAGGCCCGGGCGGAATGCCTGCGGCGGTCGTCTTTCAGGACGCGGACGTCGAAAAAGCAAGCCGCTTCATTACACGCCGCGCCTTCATCAACGGAGGCCAGTACTGCACCACCCTCAAGAAGGTCCTCGTTCATACATCCCTATATGATGCAGTACGTGACAGAGTGCTGGAGATGACCGCGCAACTGCGTGTAGGAGACCCGTTCGATCCTGACACCAATATCGGCCCGATTCGAATCGAACGAACCCGGCTGATTCTCGAGAGGGCCATTCAGAGATGTTCCGAAGCCCGCCTGCTTTACGGCAAAGTGAATTCAGAGACCGTCCACCCTATCGTTCTCGAGGCTGAAAGCGACTGGACGATCCCGGACATGGAACTGTTCGGGCCGTTCCTTCTGTTCAAACCCTTCGACGATGCGGAGAAGGCCGTTCATGAGCTTATAGCGACCAGGTACGGCTTTCTTCTTGCTTTCTTCGGCTCAGCCACCGGGAACTTTCTCAGACTCTTTCACGAAAATTACGGAATGGTTCATGACAATCCGGATTTTCTTCTTACCCCGCTTCGCGCTCCTTTCGGCGGTAGGAAGGATAGCGGCTGGATTATCGAGCGCCTCGACGGAACGGGTGGGCGAGCTCGGTGGGTCACCCGCGACGGCGGCTTTCTTTACAGCAGGGAATTGATCCGGCCGCAGTGAGCACCGGCGTCATTTCGCCCCCTGTTGATATGAGAGGGATTTGAGTCGGTCAATAGCTTTGACTTGCACGACAATCGTTTTCTCCACCAGAAGGTAACAGTAGTATTTCTCCGGAGTTGGGATCAGGTCCGGGGCAGACCCCGGGTCGAGTCCCGGGACTCAATTGAAAGGC